>JANYLF010000199.1 GCA_025357995.1 Acidimicrobiia bacterium
CCACAGGCTTCGTCGGGCAGGCCCGCGTAACAGTGCCCCACGATGCGCTCGAACTGGTCGACCGACAAGCGCAGGGTCGGGAGCGCGAACGTCACGCGCGCGCGGCCTGGATTGCGTTCCATACGCGCTGCGATGAGAGCGGCATGTCGATGTGGCGGACGCCGAGGTGCGACACCGCGTCGACCACCGCGTTCTGCAACGCAGGGGTGGAGCCGATCGTGCCGGATTCGCCGATCCCCTTCGCGCCCAACGGGTTGAGCGGCGTCGGCGTCTCGGTGTTGGACGCCTCGAAGCTCGGCAGCTCCGCGGCACTCGGCATCGCGTAATCCATGAGGTTCGCCGTCAGCGGATTTCCGTCGTCGTCGTACGCGAAGCCTTCCCACAACGCCTGCGCCGCGCCCTGCGCGATGCCTCCGTGCTGTTGGCCGGCCACGAGCATCGGATTCAGGATGCGACCGCAGTCGTCGACGGCGACCTGACGCAAGTGCTCGACCTTTCCGGTCTCGGTATCCACTTCGACGACCGCGATGTGCGCGCCAAACGGATACGTCGCCTCGCCCTGGTTGAAGTCGAGCGCGTGAGCGAGCGCGGGTTCCATCCCGGCGGGGAGCTTCGACGCGTCGTTGGCTGCGGCCGCGAGCTCGGCCCAGCTCAGCGCGGAGGTCGGGACACCGGCAACACCGAGGCCGGAGCCTTCCATCAGCACGATGTCGTCGACGTTCGCCTCGAGCAAGTGAGCAGCGAGCGCCTTCGCCTTCGCGAGTACTTCCTCGCTCGCCTTGTACAACGCGCTGCCACCGATCTGGAGAGAGCGCGAACCCATGGTGCCCGTGCCGCGCGGCACGAGCGCGGTGTCGGATTGCACGAGCGTGACCTTCTCCATGGGAATACCCAAGAGTTCCTGCACGATCATCGCGAACGCGGTCTCGTGGCCTTGACCGTGCGCCGAGGTGCCCACCGTGGCCGTGACGGAGCCATCGTCGTGGACTTCGATCGCGCCGTATTCCTGGAACAAGCCGCCGGCGGTGACCTCGACATAGGTGCAGACCCCGATGCCGAGCTGTTTGACGTCGCCACTCGCGCGCCGTTCCGCCTGCTCGGCCCGGAGCCCGTCGTAGTCCGCGATCCGGCACACTTCGTCGAGCGCCTTGGCGTAGTCGCCGACGTCGTAGTTCGCGCCGGTCACCGTGGTCAGCGGAAACGACTCCGCTGGGATGAAGTTGCGCCGCCGAATCTCGACCGGATCGATGTCGAGTTCGTCGGCCGCCATGTCGAGAATGCGCTCGAGCATGGCGGTCGCCTCCGGCCGACCCGCGCCCCGGTAGGCCGCGGTCGTGGTGGTGTTGGTCGCCGCGCCCCACGCGTTGAGCTCGACCTTCGGGATCACGTACACGCCCTGGGCCATGGATCGCGTGAGGAACGGCAGGAACGCGCCAATGCCAGGATACGCGCCACCGTCGGCGTACACCTTCGCCCGCAACGCGACGATGGTGCCGTCAGTTTTCAATCCCATCTCTACGTGTTGGATCTGCGCACGACCATGGGTCATCGCCACCATGTTCTCGGAACGAGTCTCGGTCCACTTCACCGGTCGACCGAGTAGTTGCGAGGCCTTGATCGCGATCGCGTGCTCCACGTAGAGACCGGTCTTCGCACCGAACCCACCACCGACGGTGCCCGCGATGACGCGCACCCGTTCGCCCGGCAGCCCCGCGACTGCCGCGGCTTCGTTGACGATGCCGTGCGCGGCCTGGGTCGGCACGTGCAAGATGAGGCCATCGCCATCGTGCACCACGACGATGCCGTTCGGTTCCATGGGGACGGGCGCCAACCGTTGATTGACGAACCGAGCCGAAATGACGACGTCCGAACCGTCCAAGACGGTGGGATCCTCCCCGAAGTCGAACGCGATCGCCGTGTTCGAACCGTTCTCCTCGAACAAGAGTGGCGCGTCATCGGCGAGTGCGAGTTCCGGATCGACAACGACGGGCAGCGGGTCGTAGTCGACGATGACCTGCTCGGCCGCGTCGACGGCCAGGGCGCGGGTTTCGGCCACGACGGCCGCGACCACATCGCCGACGAATCGGACACGGTCGGTCGCGAGCGGTGGACGACTGAAGACCGGAGGGAGCATGACGAAACCCTGGACCGGATCCATCGCCAGATTCCGGCTCGTGTACACCGCGAGCACGCCCGGCATGCTCTCCGCGTCGGCGATGTCGATCTCGGTGATCGTGGCGTGCGCGATCGTGGACCGGACGAACACGACGTGCGCGAGCCCGTCGATCGGAAGATCGTCGAAGTAGCGGGCGGTGCCTTCGAGGATCGCGGGGTCCTCGCGGCGCAGCACCGAGTTGCCAAGAATCGAGCCGGACGCGGCCATACAACAGTCCTTCGTGTCGGGGGTCGGCGGCAATCTATCCGGCACGCCCAGTCTCCTTATACAGCCGGTCGCACCGGACGGCTGCGCGCGGGCTCAGACCGGCGGACCCACCAACGTGGTTTCCGGTCCGGGCCGGTCCATAAATCGAGAGACGTCCGCCATGATCTCGGCGCGGCCCTCGTCGGAATCGAAGAACTTCGTCTCGAAGTCGGCGCGGGACGCGAAACCGAGCAGCGCAACGCCGTCGATCGCCGGCGTTTCGGCGGTCACGGTCTCGGTCTCGGTCACCACCCATTGTCGATAGTCGACGAGCCCAATGTGGCGCCGCTTCGCGAGGGGAGCGTGGCGATCGAGCCAGTGCGCAACGAACTCGTCGCGCGTGAGCGCAGGGCGACGCCGCATGAGTGACACCATCGTGACTGCGGGTGCCGTCACCGCCTCGATCACCACGGTCTCGTCGACCGACCAGGCGAACACCCGGTCTCCGAGCGTCGGCCACGCCACGTTCGGCATCGCATCAGCGCCGCCGACCAGCAGATCGAACGGCGTCCCTCGCCCATACGCTCCTTGATCCGCGAGCGCCCGCCGCACCCACTCCGGCTCGACACGCGCGACTTGCCCGTCGTCCGGAGCCCAGATCGACGCCAACCAGCCCACAAGGGAAACCTACCTCTCCCCCTCATAAGCTCGGCGACCATGACGACGCCGGTGATCATCGAAGCGGCACTGAACGGGATCACGAGCCGCGGCCGCAACCCCCGCGTACCGGTGAGCCCCGCGGATCTCACGGCCGATGCGATCGCGTGCATCGACGCGGGCGCGACGGTGGTGCACACCCACGCGCACAACCTCGGCGCGCCCATCGACGAACTCGTCCAGGCCTATGCCGACTGCTACGAAGCCGTCCTCGCCGAACGGCCGCGCACGATCCTCTATCCCACCACGGGGCTCGGCAGTACGCCGGCGGCCCGCTACCACCACGTGAACGAGCTGGCGAGCAGCGGCCTCATCCGCGCGTCGTTCGTAGATCCCGGCTCGGTAAATCTGGGCGGCACCGGACCCGACGGCCTTCCTCCTGCGATCGAGTACGTGTACACGAACACCTTCGTCGACATCCGCTATGGGTTCGACCTCTGCGCGCAACATCGGCTCGGTCCGAGCATCGCGATCTTCGAACCGGGATTCCTCCAAGTGGTGCTCGCGTACCACGAAGCCGGCGCACTCCCTGTGGGCACGCTGGTGAAGCTGTACTTCGCGGCCGGCGGCTACCTCACCAAGGGTCGTGCGCTCTGGGGCGTACCACCAATCCCCGAAGGCCTCGACCTCTACCTCGCGATGCTCGGCGATTCCGGCATTCCGTGGGCGATCGCGATCGTCGGTGGCGCTGCGCTCGACCATCCACTCACACGCGTGGCACTCGAACGCGGTGCGCATCTTCGCGTCGGCCTCGAAGATCAATCCGACGGACCGGAGAACGTGGAGCTGGTCGTCGGCGCCGGGAGGTTGTGTGCCGAGGTCGGCCGACCCGTGGCGACCCTCGCGGAGACCGAATCCATTCTCGGTCTCACCTGACCTCGCGGCGCTACGAAACAACGCTCATCGGGTCTCGTTACGACGACCGGTAGCGTGCATGGATGCCACGGCAAGGCGACGGGATCGTCCTCACCAATCGCAAGGCCCGTCACGACTACAGCATTCTCGACGTGTGGGAGTGCGGGATCGTCCTCGTGGGTTCCGAAGTCAAGTCCTTGCGGGAACACCACGCGAACCTGCAGGACGCGTACGCGCGCGTCGACGACGGCGAGGTGTGGCTCAACGGCATGCACATCCTCCCCTACGCGTTCAGCCGTGGCGACATCGATCCGGTGCGTCGCCGCAAGCTGCTGCTCAACGCGCACGAGATCGACGAGGTCACGCGCAAGACCCAGGAGCGGGGGCTCACGCTCATCCCGCTCAAGGTGTACTTCAAAGACGGTCGGGCCAAGCTCGAACTCGGACTCGCCAAGGGGAAGAAGAACTACGACAAGCGCCACGCGCTCGCGGAACAAGATGCGAAACGAGACGTCGAGCGCGCGCTGCGGGGTCGCGGCGACTAGTCGAGCGACAGTCAGACAACCTCGCTCGCCACGCGAGAGTCGTGGGCGGCGATCGCCGCCATGAGTCGTGCTTGTTGCTGTTCCGCGCTGGCGGTGCGCACCACGAACAGACCCATCATCGCGGTCCACACCGAGACGTACGGAACCCCAACGAACGGGCCGATCACACCCAGCACCACCGCCGCGCCGCCGAACACCTGACCTGCACTGGTCGCGATGATGTCGGCGCGGGTGCGGTCCTTCGTGACCGCCCACACGCCGCTGGCCAGGATTCGCCCACCGTCGAGCGGAGCCGCGGGAATCAGATTGAACGTTCCGAGCACGACGTTCACAACTGCGAGCCAACTCAGCGCCGACAGCGGCAGCGCGTCGAGGCCGAACGCCGCGCCGACTCGAGACGCGAGAAAGAACGCGCCCGCGAGCAGGTAGCTCATCGCCGGACCCGCGGCGGCGATACGGAACTGCGCGCCCGCCGACGGCATCACATCCTCCAGCTGTGCCACACCCCCCAACATCCACAGCGTGATGCCCACAACGTGCATACCGTTGCGGCGCGCGATCACCGAATGAGCGAGTTCGTGCGCCAAGAGGCACCCGAGGAACACCACGACCGTCGGGATCACCGTCGCCCACAACGCGACATCGCCAACGCCCTGCGTGAGCCCGAAACTCAGGAGCCCTGCGATCACGACGACCGACCAATGCGCGCCGACGTCGATCCCGAACCATCGACCGAGCCGAACCGTGGCGCGCATGGGGACCTCCTGGTCGTCGTGAACAACGTCGAATTGGCAGCTGCGCTTCCCACCATAAGAACCCGCAACGGCTGGTCATCTGGCATGCGCTCAGCACACGCTCAGCGACAGACGGTCCAGTTCGGAGTGGCGTAGACTCGGTGAGTTGTCCTTGCACGCATCGGGACGACGGTTGACAAGGGGGTGCGTGGCTTCGATTTTGAGGATCGAGGTGGGAGAAGCGAGCCGACGTCGTCAGATCGTCGCTAAAGAGCTGGCACACGAACATTTGGTGAAAACCAATTCACACTCGCTGCTTAGAAATAAGTAGCGACGTTCCACCCGGCCCAGTCGCTCGGCCGGAACCGGAACGCCATCTTGAGTGACTTACCGCCGGGACGGGTCCCGTGGCCCGGCGGGACATCTCAGCGGGACTGGGGTCAGCGCCCGCTGCCAGTGGGTGGCGCAGACCCGAGACCTTTCCACCGGCTGCGCTCGGAGAAGTCCCACCAACAACTTGAAAGACGGGGGTTCGACTCCCCCCACCTCCACTCACTCTCTTGGCCTTCGCCCTCAATCGACGACGCGCAACCGCGGTCCGTCGGTCAGGATCTCGGTGGCATCGACGTAGCCGAGCTCCAGCAGGTGGCTCCCGCCACGCTCGATCGCCTCGCGCAACGGCGTGATATCGGTAGGGACCGAGAATCCCGGCAGCCAATCGTCGTGATGACACAACACCACCCGGTCCGGTTTCACGAGTTCGACCTCACGGGCGACGAAGTCGGCGAGCGAACCTTGAATCGGTTCGCCATCGAGGTTGCCCCGCCCGGCCGCGGCGAGGATCGCCACATCGGGGCGCAACCCGCCCAGGATCCCGCTCCAATGCCCCGAGGTGTCCTGATAGAGGAGCGATCCCTCGGGCGCTTCGAACAAGTACACGAGCGCGCCGCCATCACCGCGCGGGCTCTGGCCGGCCATCGACCCGAGGAGATGCTCGATGGCCGGCTTCGCGAGCTGCGTCGTCACGTATTTCCCGAGATCGGCCATGCGGGCTTGTTGCTCTTGCCACGTCACGCCGAGGTCACCGAGGCACACCTCGTCGGATTGCGACATCTGACTGTGCGACCACACGCAGCTGTGCTGGCTCGGATACACCGACACGGTCACGTTCTCCGAGAGGCTCACCATCTCGCCGCCGGCCACACAGATCATCCGATCCGAGGCGACGCCGGCCTGTTCCATGACGCGGATCGTCTCGTAGCTGCCGATCAACGTTGCGTTGGTGTTGGCCATGATGCGTTCCGCGCCGTAGAGATGATCGAAATGCGAGTGGCCGATCACGATCCAGTCGCAGAGATCGATGTCGTCCGCGCTCGTCCCGGACCCCGCGGCACCCTCCGCGCGATCGATGTAGGCGTCGAGAAAGACCGTCAACCCGTCGACGTTCAGGCGGAACGTCGCGCACCCGTACCAATCCAGCGTCGCCATACCCGCATGGTTACTACTCCTCTGCCACGAGTTCGTCGAACCAGTTGCGGAGCAGGATCGCGGCCGGGAGGAGCGAGGCGTCGTGGTCGAGGTCGCCGACACAGATTGCGGTCGCGTCGCCGCCGTGGGCGCGGAAGTTCTCTTGCAACAGCCCGGCTTGAGGCGGCGTCACGTCGACATCGGCGGCTCCGTAGTACGCACGGATCGGCGCGCGTGGCGACCAGTCCAACAAGCTGTTCTCCCGGAGCCGCCGGACGAACCAGTGATCGGTTCCCGCGTCATAGGCGCCGAGGAAGGCGGGGCTGAACAGATCCCGTGGGTCGCTCGGCAACGCCGCGACGGTCGCATCTCCATCGCGCGAGCCGTCGAAGAGCGTCTCCGCCCGCGCCGCCCACTCGGACGTGAGCACGTCCGTCACCGGTTCGTCGTACGCCCGCGCGTAGGTGATCGCGATCCACGCCAGGTAAAGACTGCAGTACACGGACTGCCCCGCAAGTGCGCCCGCCACCCCGAGACCCGCGAGGTCGACCGCGGCGGCGACCGGCGCTGACGCCGCGACGCTCAACCCCGCGATCGGAGCCCGCTCAAGCGCACGCTGGGTCGCGAGCGTCGCGTACCCGCCTTCGGAATAGCCGGTGAGGAACACTCGCGACGGAACCTCCACGGCGCTGTGGTCCAGCACGGTCTTCGCGGCGTGGATGAAATCACGGACCACCCCGGCCATGTGGTCGGCGAGGTAGTAGTCGTGCGGCTCGTCACTCACGCCGTACCCGACGTAGTCCGGCGCGAGCAGGATGTAGCCGTGGCCCGCGAACACGGCCGCGGGAAGCAAGCCGTGGAACACATGCTTCGACGACGGCGCGTTCGTTCGCAGCGACTCGGTGCCGTGTTGCCAACTCACTATGCCGCGGGCATGCGCGCGACCGCGCGGCATCGCGACGAGTCCCGACGCGGTGACCAACCGGCCGTCCGGCGCGTCCGTCCGGTACGTGAGCCGGTACAGCGTGATGCCGTGTTCGGTGGGCAACTGGTCCGCGATCCCCTGACGCCGGAACAGCAGCCGCACGACGAAGTTCGGGTAGCCGCCGACCCGTTCGATCGAGATGGGCTCGCCCGCGACCTGGGCGCCGGCCGGTGGGCATTCCAGGCGTCGACGCACGGTCGCCACAGTATTGCGACCTGCGCATCGCGTCACGCGCCGCGACGACCCGAGCGATATCCGACCGTTCATCGGCTGACAAGATCGGCAGATGGAGAACTCCGAATCCCAAGACGAATGGGCAGAACTCGGACGGCGGTTCGTCGACGATCACTACGGCTCACTCCGGGGTCGGGTTCGCACCTACGTGGTCGATCAGCACTTGCGGACACATCTCCCGCCGCCGCCCCTGCGTGTCGTCGACGTGGGCGGCGGCGCCGGCCATCAGAGCATTCCGCTCGCGCGACGCGGGTATCACGTCACGATCGTCGAGCCGTCGCCGGCAATGCTCGAACGCGCACAGCAGGAGCTCGATGGCGAAGACCGTGCAGTCGCGGCACGGGTTCGGCTCGTCGAGGCGAGCGGCGAGAACGCGCCCGAGGCTCTCGATGGCCAACGATTTGGCGCGGTCCTCTGTCACGGCGTGGTGATGTATCTCGACGACCCGATTCCGATGATCCACGCGCTGAGCGCGCTCACCGATGACCACGGCATCGTCTCGATCGTCACCAAGAATGTCGACGTCCTCGCGGTGCGACCCGCGCTGGAAGGCGACTGGGCCACAGCACTCTCCGCGTTCGATACCGATCGTCAGATCAACGGGCTTGGCGCGGAGACCCGCGGGGACAACATCGAGGCACTCTCGGCGCTGCTCGCGGCGCGCGGTGTCGAACCCATCGACTGGTACGGCGTGCGGCTCTTCACCGACGGCTGGACCCGCCACCGAC
>JANYLF010000094.1 GCA_025357995.1 Acidimicrobiia bacterium
CGCGGGCCGTTTCGAGTGGGAGAACACGTGCTCCTCCTCGACCGGAAACGCCGTCGCCATCTGATCCGGCTCGCGGAAGGCGGCGAGTTCCACACCCACGCGGGAGTGCTCGACCACGCAGCCATCATCGGTCGGGACGAAGGCATCACGGTTCGGACCACACGCGGTGCGGCGCTCCTCGCGATCCGACCGACCTTGTCCGAGTACGTGTTGGAGATGCCCCGCGGCGCGCAGGTGATCTACCCGAAGGACCTCGGACCCATTCTCATGCTCGCCGACATCTTCCCGGGCGCGCAGATCCTCGAGTCCGGAATCGGCTCCGGCGCGCTGACGATGACTTTGCTGCGCGCGATCGGCCCGACCGGGCACATCACCGGCTACGAGATCCGTGACGACTTCGCCGACCGTGCCCGCCGCAACGTCGAAGCGTTTCTCGGACCCGACGTTCCCCTCACCGTCGAAGTGCGCGACATCTACGCGGGCATCGACAAGACCGATCTCGATCGCGTGATCCTCGACCTTCCCGAACCGTGGCAGGTCGTAGAACACGCAGAGGCGGCGCTCCGACCGGGCGGCATCTTCTTGTCGTACTTGCCCACGATCCTCCAGGTCTCCACCCTGCGCGAGCGGCTCGCGACGTCCGCGTTCGGCATGGCCGAAACGATCGAGGTCCTGCATCGCGGTTGGAATGTCGACGGGCTCTCGGTCCGTCCCGACCACCGCATGGTGGCGCACACCGGGTTCCTCACCGTCGCGCGATTACTCACGCCGGTCGAATGAACCTGCTCGACGTCGGCGTCCTTACGGCCGTCGCGATTGGTGGCGTCGTCGGATTCCGCGTGGGCTTCCTGATCCGCGCCCTGTCGTGGCTTGGTCTTTCCATCGGCCTGATCCTCGGACTTCGACTCACGCCGCGGATCGCGCGCGCCCTACCGGCGAGCTCGGCGAACGCGCGGCTCCTTGCCGTCTCGGCGCTGCTCGTAGGACTCGCACTCATCGGCCACGCGGCCGGTCTCGTGGCGAGTCGCACGTTACGGGCGCGCCTGTCGCTCTCATCGGACGCCTCCACCCTCGATCGTTGGACCGGTGGCGTGCTCGGCGCACTCGGAGTGCTGGCCCTCCTCTGGCTCCTGATCCCGTCGTTGCGCTCGACGCCGGGATGGCCGGCTCGCGCCGCTCGTGATTCGGCCATGGTGGCGCTCGTCGATCGCTTCGGGCCCGCGCCGCCCCGCGCGGCGCGCGTGCTCGGCCGGATCGTGGGCGACGCTCCCTACCCGGTGTTCTCGGAAGACGCGGCAGTGGGACCGGCCCCGAATGCCGACGCCGGTCCTCGCGTCGACTCCGACGCCGCGGCGAGCGTGGTACTCGTCGAGGGAAACGCGTGCGGACTCCGAATCTCCGGCACCGGATTCGCCGTGCGTCCCGATCTGATCGTCACCAATGCTCACGTGGTGGCCGGGGAGCACCGAACGCACGTGATCACCACCAACGGCGAACAGTTCGATGCGCAGGTCGTGCGCTTCGACGGTCGCCACGACGTCGCCGTCCTGCGCGTGACCGACGCGCGCCTCCGGCCGCTCGCGTTCGGACCGACGCGCATCGGTGCGATCACCACCGTGCTGGGTCACCCCGGTGGCGGACGGCTCCGTGCCACTCCCGCGCGCGTCGCCCGCCGCATCGATACCCCTCGCACCGACATCTACCGGAGCGGAACCATCACCACCTCGATCGTCGGCCTGGCTGCGCATCTGATCGTGGGCGATTCTGGAGCCCCGGTGATCGGGATCGACGGCCGAGTGCAGGCGATGGTCTTCGCCATCGACCCGGCGCGCGCCACCACGGGTTTCGCCCTCAGCGCGAAGGAAATACAACCGTTCATCCCAGCCGCGGCGACCGGAACCGAAGCGGTGCCAACCGGATCGTGTTTGAACGACTAGTCAGAAGCCGAGTGCCTGCGCGACGGTCACGCCGAGCGCGGCAATCGCGAGCACCGAGACGACCACCACGCACAGCAGCGCGAACACACGGAACCGCGGACCGTTCACCGCGAGGCCGACGACGCTCGCCCGGTTGGTCAGGATGAACAGGAACACCAGGATCACCGGTGTGATGAACCCGTTCAGCACCTGCATGCCGATGAGCAGGTCGATCAAGTTGACCGGGATCAGCGCAACCGCGCCGCCGATGATCACCTGACCGGCGAACAGCCCGAGGAAGAGCGGCGCCTCGCGAAACCTCCGCGAGACCGATCGTTCGGCGCCGACGGCCTCGGCCAGCCCGTACGCCGTCGACAACGGCACGATCGCGGCGGCGAGCATCGACGCGCCGAGCAGACCCACTGCGAACAACGCCTCTGCACCGGAGCCGGCGACCGGCTCGAGGGCCTTGGCCGCATCCGCGGCCGACGTGAGGGGCACACCGGTGTGTCCGATTGCCGCACCGGTGGCGATCAGCACCGCCAAGAAGATGAAACCGGCGAACAGCGCGCCGAAGATGGCGTCGACCCGTTCGTGCTTGTACTCGTCGGGTCCGATCCCGCGATCCGCGACCGCGGCCGCCTGGTACAGCTGCATGTACGGCGTGATCGTGGTGCCGACCAGTGCGACCGCGACCAACAAGAAGTCGCGACTCGCTACGAAGTGCGGGATGAACGTGTCCTTCGCGACCTGGCCCCAATCCGGACCGGCGAGGATCATCGCGATCGGATACACCAGGAAGACGAGGGAGAGCAGCAGGAAGACCCGCTCCGCCCGCTTGTACGACCCGAACAACACCACACCCAAGATCAACAGGACCGCGAACGGCACCGAGATGTAGCGCGTGACGCCGAAGATCTCGAACGCGGCTCCGATGCCGGCGAACTCTGAGACCACGAGACCGAGGTTCGCGATCAACAGACAGACAACCGCGAACGCGCCGATGCGGAGCGAGAACTCTTCCCGCACCAACGACATCAGACCTTCGCCGCTGTACGCGCCGAGCCGGGCCGCCATCTCTTGCACTGCGACCAGCGCGGCGATGATCAGTACCGCGATGAACATCGTGCGGTACTGGAACTGGGAGCCGGCCGACGCGTACGTCGCGATCCCGCCCGCGTCGTTGCCGGCACTTGCCGCGATCACACCCGGGCCCAGCACCGCGAACAACATCGCGGGCCGCACGAAGCGGCGGCGACGAGGCGCGGGTGGCGGCGCAACGGGCAGCGTGCTCATGGCAAGACTCTGCTATCCAAAGAGGCGCGGGAAGCGGACCCGACCGCGCTCGGGGACCAGGGCGTCGATCAGGTCGTCGGCGAGAATGCGGCCGACCGGCCGCCGCTCCGAGTCGACCACCAAGAGCGACGAACCGCGCGAATCGATGAACTGCTCGATCACATCGTCGAGCGTGGTCTCCGGCTCGACCATTGCCGGTGTCGGCGGACCTGCGACCTCGATCACGTGATCGTCACTCGCGGCAACGAGCAGCTCGAACAGTCCGAGGTCGTGAACGACCCGACCGTCCTCATCGACGATGATCACCGCATCGACGTCCGACTGGTGCTCGGCCTCGGCGCGCAGGATTCGCCGGACCTCAGCCACCGTCTGGTCCGGCCGTACCAACACGAGGTTGGTCGTCATCAAGCCACCCGCGGTGCCCTCCCGATACAACAACAGCGCGCGCAACGACACCGCGACCTCCGGTGGCATCGCGGTCAAGAGTTCTTCGGCCTCGTCGGGATCGAGGTCCCTGAGCGCGTCGACGGCTTCGTCCGGCTCCATCTCTGCCAACAACTCGGCGGCGCGTTCGGGCTCGGATTCGCGCAGGAGCGCGCCGAGCTCGTCCGGCTCCATCTCTTCCAACGCGTCGGCCGCAACCTCGGCGTCGAGCTGCGATAACAGCTCCTGGCGTTCCTCGCGGCCGAGCTCCTCGAGGAGGTCGG
>JANYLF010000012.1 GCA_025357995.1 Acidimicrobiia bacterium
CAGTGGCGGGGTCTTGATTGGTTTGTCGTCGGCTTCGCGGCTCAGCGAGACGCGTCAGGTGATGAGTCGCGCGCTCCGTGGCGACCCTCGCCGGCGACGAAGCGGTCGACGGCCAGCTCGTCGGACCGCAAGGCCTCGCGACCACCGATCAACTCGGAGATCAGCGCGTCGGGGAGTGACTGGCTCCACTGCTCGTAGCTCGAGTGTCGATCGCGACGCAGGCACTCCTGGGGAAACTCGGCGATCAGGCGTGCGAGCGTGATCGCCGCGTCGCACGCGACTCCGGGCTCGACGACACGATTGGCGAGTCCGATGGCCAGGGCCTCTTCGGCTCCAACCTCGCGGCCGGTGAGAATGAGATCCAGCGCACGTGAGTGTCCGATCAGGCGGGGGAGACGGATCGTCCCGCCGTCGATCAGCGGCACGCCCCACCGTCGACAGAACACACCGAAGGTGGCATCGCGCGCCATCACTCGCAGGTCGCACCACAGCGCGAGCTCGAGCCCGCCCGCCACGGCGTACCCCTCCACCGCCGCGATCACCGGCTTGGTGAGCATCATGCGCGTGGGACCCATCGGACCGTCGCCGCTCGTGCTCACCGAGTTCGCGCGGTCGGTACCGAACGCCTTGAGGTCCGCGCCCGCGCAGAATGTGCCGCCCGCGCCGGTGAGCACCGCGACGCGCTGACCGGGGTCGGTGTCGAACGCGCGGAACGCCTCGGCGAGCGCGGCGGCGGTCGGTCGGTCGACCGCATTGCGCGCCTCGGCCCGATCGATCGTCACGACGGTGACGAAGCCGCGGTACTCGACGCGCACGGTCATCTCTTGTCCCGAGTCCCGTGTAAGTGGCCCACATCGTTGACCGATGCAATCGACCGGACACCGCTCCGGTTCGCGCGCACACGCGAGATCGACGTGTAGATCGGGTCGAACCACAGCGGTTGATCGATACCGAGAATCGAGCCGACGTACGTGTTGACGACGCCGCCGTGGCAGACCACGACCACGGTCTGGCCCTGATGGGCGTCGATGATCTCGTCCATGCGCGCCACGATGCGCGCTCGGAACTCCGGCGGAGATTCACCACCGAAGCTTTGCCACTCGCCGTTGACCATCGCGTCCCATCTCGGGTCACCGGTCGCCTTGAGTTCTTCGACGGGGATGTAACTGTCCGATTCCGAGTCGTACTCACGGAGACCGTCGACGATTTCGACATCGAGTCCGTGGACCGCCGCCAGCGGAGCGGCGGTTTGATGCGCCCGCGCGAGCGGAGAGCTCACGATGTGGTCCACGCGTTCGTGGGCCAGCCAACGGGCGAGGCGAGCGGCTTGATCGTGCCCCAACTCGGTGAGCATCGGATCGACGGGCGCGCCACCACTCTCCTCGCTCGTGATGCGGATCGGTTCCGCGTGGCGAATGAGCAGCAGGTCCACTACGCCACCCCCAACGGGAATCCGAGATGTCCGGCGAGCTCGTCGAGCGCGGCCTCGGGCGCCACGACCTTGACCGTGGTCATCCCCATTGCGCGCGCCGGTTTGAGGTTGACGCCGAGATCGTCCAAGAACACACACTCCGCGGGCGCAACGTCGAGCCGTTCGCAGACGAGCGTGTAGATGCGCGGGTCGGGCTTACGGATTCCTTCGATCGCCGATTCGACGATCGTGTCGAACCCGAGCTGGGTGTGATCTCCGGTCTCCGTCCGTTCGCTCGTCGCCCAGTTGTTGGTGAGCGCACCCACGCGAAGGCCGCGTGCTCGGATGGCCACGATGGCGGCGACCATCGCGGGTCGGGGTGCGAATCCGGTGGTGATCGCGCGCATGAGCGCAGTGGCATCCACCGCGCCGCCCGCGGCGGCGCACTCGGCTTCGAACTCGGTGCAAAAGCCGGCGAAGTCCACCTCGGAGCGTTCGAGGCGGGCCCACGCGCCAGTCTCGGCGCTGTTGGCCACCACGGTCCGGATGAAGCGATGGGGGAGTCCGGCCTCGCGCTCGTGCGTGTCGAACGCATCGAACGGCGACGGGAAGACCACGCCTCCCAGGTCGAAGATCACGGCTCGGTACGACATCCGGTTAGAGCGCGAGTTCCGCCATGATCTGCAGCGCCTCGGGCTGTTGCGCGCCGACGATCATCGTGGTGATGCCGGACTCTTGCCATGCCGCGAACCGATCCGCGATGCGTTCCTTCGGACCGATGAGCGCGATCTCGTCGACGAGATCGTCGGGGACCGCGGCGATCGCTTCGGTCTTCTTCCCGTCGAGATAGAGGTCCTGAATCTCCTTGGCTGCGGCTTCGAAGCCGTACCGACACGCGAGGTCGTTGTAGAAGTTCTTGCCGCGTGCCCCCATGCCACCGATGTAGAGCGCGGCCATCGGCTTCACGAAGCCACGCAGCGCGTCGAGGTCGTCGCCGACGATCACACTCACGGTGGGCGCAACGTCGAAGTCGGTGAGTGACTTGCCGGCTCCAGCCTTCGCGAACCCAGCATCGAGCGCCGCGCCGTAGGTGTCCTTGAAGCGGTACGGCGAGAAGAAGATGGGGAGCCACCCGTCGGCGATCTCCGCGGTCAACTCCACGTTCTTGGGTCCGATGGCGGCAAGGTAGATCGGGATGTCGGCGCGGTTCGGGTGCACGATGATCTTGAGCGCCTTCCCGAGACCGGTCGCGTCGTCGCCCGAGTAGGGAATGTCGTAGTGCGCGCCGTGGTGAACGAGTGGCGCTTCCCGGCGCAGAATCGTGCGCACGATGTCGATGTACTCGCGCGTCTTCACGAGCGGCTTGCCGTACGCCTGACCGTGCCAGCCCTCGACGACTTGGGGGCCGGAAAGTCCGAGGCCCATGAGGAAGCGGTTGCCGCTCATGAGGTCGAGCGTGGCCGCGGTCATCGCGGTCATCGCGGGCGTGCGGGCCGGCATCTGCATGATGGCGGAGCCGAAGTTGATGGTGGAGGTCTGGCCCATCATCCACGCGATCGGCGTGATGCAATCGGTGCCGTACGCCTCCGCGGTCCAGACCGAATGGAACCCGAGGCGTTCGGCTTCCTGCGCGGTCGTGACGGCGCGGGCGAGACCCGTGCCCCAGTCCTGGTATCCGAAGTTGATGCCGAGTCGCATACGGTGAACGTCCTTCTTGTGCGGGAGGTGCGCAACCCTACGATGCGGCCGTGCGTGTGGTCATCCTCGGCGGAACTCGATGCATCGGTCGGGCCATCGTCGAGCGTCTCGCGCCCGATCACGATGTGCTGGTCGTGCACCGCGGGTTGACGGAGCCATCAGGTCTGCCCGCCGTTCGTCATGTTCATGTCGACCGCTCGAATCTCCGATCGGCCGGCACCGAGTTGGCCGAGTTTCGGCCGGATGTGCTCGTGGACGTGAGCGGGATGAGTGCGCCATCGGCGCGGGGCGCGCTCGACATCTTCGGTGCCGCCCCCCGCATGGTCGCGATCTCGAGCGTCGATGTGTACGGCGCGTACGCGTCGTTCCATCGCGCGCTTCCCGTCGAGCCGGTGCCGCTCACCGAGTTGTCGGCCCGTCGGGGTCCCGAGCACTGGTACATCGACCGGCCCGACGAGGAGAACGTCGAGTTCGAAGACGTGTACCTCGGCGCAGGCGCGCCGGTATTGCGCCTCGGAGCCGTGTATGGGCCGCACAATGAGCCGAGTCGATTGGAGTTCATACTGCGGCGCGTGCGCGCGGGGCGTACCCACATTCCGATCGGCCGCGGGTCGTTCCGGTTCTCACGCGTGTACGTGCACGACGTGGCGCGCGCGGTGGAGCGCGCGCTCACGATCGACGGAACCGGCGGCCGGGCTTTCAACGTGTGCGAGTCGCACACGTGGGACTACGCCGAATTCGCGGCGCAAATCGTTGCTGCCGCGGGATCCGACGCGAAGTTGGTTCACGTTCCCGGCCGGGTGCTTCCCGCCGACATGCTCATGACCGCCACCTTCAGACAGGATCTCCTCGCCGACGCAACACTTGGCCGCGAGGTGCTCGGATGGGAAGAGACAGACCGCGTCGAGGCGTTGGAGCAATCCGTGCGGTGGGAATTCGATCATCCGCCCGCGCATCCGGATCTCGACTTCGGACCGGACGACCGTGCACTCACAGAGCCCCGATAGAAAGGGAACCATGACCGACCTGATCACCAATGTGGTACGCGGAAGCGACGCCGATCGCCTGCTGATCCTCCTGCACGGGTACGGCGCGGATGAACGCGACCTGGGCGCGTTGCTCACGTACCTCGACCCGACCGGTCGATTCGCCACAGTCATGCCGCGTGGCCCGCTCGAGGCACCCGGTGCGCCCGGCTATGCGTGGTTCCCCATCGGAGCGGAGGGCGTGGACGCCGACGCGTTTGCTGTAGCGGTCCATCTCCTCGATGCGTTCGTCGACGAGCAGTGTGCCGAGCTCGGATTCGTGCGTGAGCAGGCGATCTTCGGTGGGTTTTCGCAGGGTGCTGGTCTCGCGCTGTTGCTCGCAATCGGCGCCGATGCCGGCACGCGACCGGCGGGCGTGCTTGCGATGAGTCCGTTCGCGCCCGCGGGTGATGTGCTCGCTATCGATTGGGACGCGGCGCAGTCGGTCCCGGTCATGCTGCAGCACGGCACCGAGGACCCGATGATCCCGATCTCCGCGGCGCGCCAACTTGCGGCGACGTTGGCGGATCATGGCGTTCCCCTCGTATACCGCGAGTACCCGATGGGCCATCAGGTCGCGTTGGAGAGCGTGGAGGACGCAGCCGCGTGGATGGCGCAGGTCGTGGCGGACGAATCTCCGAACGAAGCCCTTCCGGAGCCGCCGCCCGAAGGCCCGGTGAAGGCGGTCACGACGGCGTCGTTCGCGAGCGAAGTGCTCGGCAGCGATATCCCGGTGATCGTCGACTTCTGGGCGCCGTGGTGTGGACCGTGCCGGCAGGTCGGCCCGATCGTGGATCAGATCGCGCAGATGCGCGAGGGATCCTACAAAGTCGTCAAAGTGAACATCGACGAGGAGCCTGCGCTGGCGCAGCAGTACGACGTGCAGAGCATCCCGTTGATCGCGCTGTTCCGCAACGGACGTAAGGAACGGGCTGCGTTGGGTGCGAAGCCGCGCGCACAACTCGAAGCCGAACTCGGAATGCTCGTCATCCCCTAACTCGGCACATGACCCTCGGGTGTGAGTTTCCTACTCCCCCACCACAGCGCAGCTGCGCCCAGGATCAGCGCGGCGAAACCGGAGAGTGCCACGGTCAGTGTGCCATCGCCGGTCTTGGGCAAGGTCGGTCCGGTGGCGACGGTGCGCCGGCTCGTGGCCCGACGGTCGAGTTGCGCGCCCTGCACCTGCACGGAGTTGGTCACGGAGATCGCGTCGCCGATCTCCGTCGGGAGGGTGACCGTGGTCGGCGGTGGCGCGTCGGCGACGGTGAACGGGAGGGGATCGAAGTCGAACGATCGGATACCGTCGAGCGCGGGATTGTCGACGACACAGTGAGCCATGAGTAGGTAGTTGCCGGCGGGCGCGATCGTGGTCCCGGGGACCGTCACCGTTCCGGACCATGCGCCACCGAATGTGACGTCGATGGCTCCGAGCGGGATGGACTCACCGTCGCGATCGATCCGGAGTTCGACGCGCGTTCCGTCGTACACGATCGGGTGATCCGCAGCCGTGGCGCCGATCGCAAGGCGCGAGGATGCGGTCGGTGTCGTACCAGCGCCCGGAGCCGGCGCCAACCACTGGCACAACGTGTCGGCGGACGACGCGACGTTCACGGGTGTGCCCGCGATCGCGGATGCGGGGCTGCGAGACCAGCTCTCCGATGCAGATGCGGGGGGCGCGAACGCCACGAGTGTGAGGAGGCTTCCGGTGAGAGCCGCGGCCGCGACGGCACGGCGAGGTATCCCAACCGTCGATTGCACCCATTGCCGCACGCGCGGACCTCCCAAGCCGGGCTCCACCCGCGCGTCGACGGTAGCCCTGGGGAATGACGCGTTGGCGGATGGTGGGGTGGCTCTGTGCGCGCTCAGTGAACGCGGATTCGTCCCGCTTCGTTGGATCCGATGTGGCCCACGACGGCCGCGGCCGGCGTGCCCGCGGCCTCGAGCTCGGCGACGAGGTCGTCGACCGCGTCCGGTGCCACGGAGAAGAGCAGGCCGCCGGAGGTCTGTGCGTCGGCGAGGAGAAGTTGTTCGGACGGATCGAGGCCGTTCCAATCGACGAACTCGGAAACGAATGCGTGATTGCGTTGCGTGCCGCCGGCCACGAAGCCCTCGGCAACGAGCCGGCGGACACCGTCGATGATCGGCACCGCGCCCGCGTCCACCCGCGCCGAAACGCCGGAGCCGCGCGCCATTTCGCCGAGATGACCGAGGAGTCCGAAGCCGGTGATGTCGGTCACCGCGTGGATCGCGTCGCCGAGTGCGCGTCCGGCGTCGCGCGCGCCCGCGTTCAACGTCGTCATCAAGCCGACCGCCGTCGCCAGCAGCTCCTCGCTCGCGCCTTCCCGTTTGACTGCGGTCGAGATCACGCCGAGACCGATCGGCTTGGTGAGCACGAGTCGATCGCCCGGTTGCGCTCCGGAGTTGCGCCACACTCGATCGGGTTCGACCGTTCCGACGACTGCGAGACCGAACTTCGGCTCGGGATCGTCGATGGAGTGACCGCCGCCCACCAACGCGCCCGCGTGGTGCACGACGGCCGCGCCACCGTCGATCACGCGCGCGAGTAGCTCGAACGGCAAACCGTCGCGAGGCCACGCGACGAGGTTCAACGCGAGGAGTGGCGCACCGCCCATCGCGTACACGTCGGAGAGCGCATTGGTCGCGGCGATGCGACCCCAATCGAACGCGTCGTCGACGATCGGCGTGAAGAAGTCGGTGGTGAGCACGATCGCGAGATCGTCACGAACGCGATACACCGCCGCGTCGTCAGCCGTGTCGAGGCCGACGATGAGGTTGGGATCGTCGGGAGGATCGAGTCCGCGTACGAGGCCCAGGACGGTGCGCAGGTCGTCGGGGGAGAGCTTGCAGGCGCAGCCGGCGCCGTGCGAGAAACGCGTGAGTCGAAGTTGCTCGGCGCCGGGCGTGGGGGGCGCGTTCAGCGTGAACTCGCGGTCGGCTGCGTTAGCCGCGCACGCGGCCGTAGCCCGAGGCGGAGCCGTACCGAACGCCCGCGAGCACGACACCACTCGAGGGGTTCGACGCGGAGACGACCATGCCGCCACCGACGTAGATCTCGACGTGGTTCGCGCCGCCGGGGCCGTAGAAGACGAGGTCGCCGGGCTGGAGGTCACCGGACCCGATGCGCATGGTCTCCTCGTACTGTGCACCGGAGTAGTGCGCCAGTGAAACGCCCGCTTGCTGCCATGAGGCCGCGGTGAGGCCGGAGCAGTCGAAGGTGTCCGGGCCCGAAGTGGCGTACCGGTAATTCTTCCCGACCTGGGCCTTGGCGAACGCGACCGCGGCCGCGGCCCCCGGGTTGGGTGCGGGCACGTTGGGGAAGTTTGGCGGAATCGAACTGTGACCCCCGGAGTGACGCGGCGGTCCGGCCGCGGCGGCCCGCGCCAGCGCGGCGGCCCGCGCTTCGGACTCTTGCTTGAGGATCGTGGCGATTTCGCCCTTCACTTGTTGCTTGAGCGCTTGGGCCTGACGATTCGCGCTATCGATCTTGGCCTTCGCCGCTCGTGCGGTATCGGTCTCGGTCTGTGCCGCAGCACGTTGGCGCTCGAGATCGGCCTTGCGGGCGGTGAGGGACTCGGTGGCCTTTTGAAGTTGGGCAATGAGCGAGTCGTCGTGGTCCGCCGCGGCCGAGGCGTAACGGGATCGGCTCGCGATTTCGCCGAGCGACTTCACGTCCATCGCCGCGAGCGGGCTACTGGACCCGGCACCGGCATACATCTGGGCGGCGCGCCGGCTCAGGATCGCGCGGACCCGACGGCGCTCGGCCTCTGCGGCATCCATGCGTCGTACGGCCTCGTCGATACCGGCTTGGGCCAGGTTGTAGTGGAGCGTGGCCCCATTGAGCTGCTCGGAGAGCGCGACGAGCTGGTTGTCATTGGCGTCGATTTGGCGCTGGAGCTCCGCGGCCTGACGCGTCTTGTCGTCGACGGGGCTGGCCCCGGACAACGCGGGAAATGCAGCCACCGCACTGGTGGCGGTGACGAGGATGACGACCGAGACCTTGGTCCGGAGGTTCATCTGGGGACTCCCTTTGGCTTGAGTGTCGGGCCGCCGTCGGTCCTTGCCTGAACACGGTCCTGCTGGAACGCGATCCTGCGAAGGGAACTGGCCGCTCGGAGACGCGAATGAACGCGACGGTGTGCTCGAGCGGTTCCGTAGACCCTACCGAGCGATTCCGGTGAAGTCATTTCAGGGCGGCGAAAGTCCGATGACCTGGGGTTTCGCCGGCTCGAGAAACCGCCGGTCGCCCGTCGCCTGTGCTACGGCTGTGGCGTATGTTGCGAGTGTCCGCCCCTGGGGTGCATGTACCATCCCGTCTGAACCGACCGGCGGGGCCGGTGTGGGTCAGACGGCCCAGCCCGCGGTTTTCTGTGGCACGGGTGTGCCTGGAGGCGCCACATCGGGAATCGACCACGCCATCGCGGCCGCGATCTCGCGGGCCACCTTCTGCCACGCCTCGGGTTCCCAACCCTCGGCCACGGCGCCGACGCTCGTGTCCTGGCGGATGTGCACGAGCGCGGGAAGGTGCTCGAGGCCGAGGCTGGTGACGAGCGTGCGGTCCGGGTCGACGAACACCATCGACCGCGCTTCCTCGCCGTCGAGGATCCGTGCCGCGATCGCCGGGGTGCTCGGGATCACGTAGGCAGTGTGGGCGTCGCTGTCTCCCAACACACCGAAGATACGGCGGGCCACGGGGATCCACTGTGCGGCCTCGGGACGGTCCGGGAGGATCACGAGACAGAGGTGGAACATCGTGGTCCAGTCGTCGAGCGTGCGGGTCACGCCGGCGGCCGTCGACAGTTCCAGGCTGGGATCGGGGTTCTTCGCCACGGTCGGGAAACGTAGCGCGCCGGCTGTCCTCTCCTACGCTCCCGGCTCATGTCTCGACGCGATCAGATCTTGATGACCCCCGATGAGATGGCGGCCTTCCTGGACGTCGGCCGGGACCTCCAGGTGGCGTCCATCAACGCCGACGGCACGCCGCATCTCGTGACGATGTGGTACGTGCGCGACGGCGAAGATCTCTGCTTCTGGACGTACGCCAAGAGCCAGAAGGTGGTGAACGTGCGTCGCGATGCGCGCGTCACCGTCTTGGTCGCGACGGGCGATGTGTACGAAGAGCTCCGTGGCGTGTCGGTGAACGGCACCGCGACGGTCGTCGACGATCTCAAGGCGGTGCTCGCGTTCGGCGAGCAGGTGTACGAGAAGTACTGGGGTCCGATCGACAACGACCTCGTGCGTGAGGGCGTCCGCACGATGGGTGCCAAGCGCGTCGTGATCCGCGTGGCGCCGGTCAAGATCACCAGCTGGGACCACTCCAAACTCGCCGGCATCTACTGAGGCCCGTCATCTGGTGCCAGAACTGGAGAGGTTGCTGCCCGCGGTTACGCGAGGCCGAGGGCGCGGAGCATGGACGGAGGGAAGCCGTCGTCGCCGTCGCGCAGCATCGCGGCCTTCTCGATGTTGATCGAGTCGCGTTCCGCGCGCTCGAGCCACCCGTCCCAAGTGCCCGGTGGGATCGCGCCGGCGACGCAGTGTTCGAGATAGGCGCGCAGCGCGGCGACGTCGTCGGCGCCGCCGATCGGACCGTGGCCCGGAACGATCGTGGTGGCCAACTCGCCCACCACGTCGAGCACCGCGGCCCACGCGGCGGGGTCGCCTTGGAACGCGAGCGGAGTGACGCCGAAGAAGCAGACGTCGCCCGCGAACAGCACGTCGGCATCGTCGACCAACACCATGAGGTCGCCGTCGGTGTGACCGCGGGCCGGAAGCACTTCGATGCGCGCGGTGAGCTGCGCCGCTTCGTCGACGAGGTGGGAGACGGGCCGCGTGCCCAGCACCGCGAGCTCGTCGAAGCCCTCGGTGAACGCGGGCATGAACGCCTTGTACGCGTCGACGGGCATCGCCTGGTCGAGTAGGTCGCTCGTCATTGGCGACGCAAGGATCATGGCGTTGCGAAACGCGTTCGTGCCGCCGACATGGTCGATGTGGGCGTGCGTGAGCACGACCCGCTTGACCGTCTCGCCGAGACCCTTCACCGCGGCCGCGAATGGCTCCCACTGGGAGCGGACCATGAGCGTGTCGACCACGGTGAGGCCGTCGTCGTCGCCGATCACTCCGGCGTTGGAGACGCCCGACTCGCCGCCGGGTTGGAGCCAGACCCACACGCGGTCGGCGATCTCGTGGAGCGTGAGGGTGGGCGCGTTGATCACGGTGTCACCGTACCGAGGCCGAGGGGTACCGTGCTCTGCGTGACCGCGACGCCAGTGACACCCGTCTCCACTGTCGACGAACTGATCGCGTTCATCGCCGCGTGCAACGGTGTGATGGATTCGCTCGGACCCGATGGTGATCCCATCGATATCCTCGCCCACTCGTTGCAAACCGCGCACGTGCTCAGCGTTCGCGTCCCTGACGATCTCGAGCTCCAGGTCGCGGGGCTGGTGCACGACCTCGGGCATGTGGTGGTGACGGGCGAGCCGGTCGCGCACGGCGAGATCGGTGCCGCGTACGTACGCGAATTGCTGGGGGATCGGGTGGCGCGCCTCACGGAGCTCCACGTTCCCGCGAAGCGATACCTGGTGGCGACAGATGCGCGGTACGCGCAACGCTTGAGCGACGGTTCCACTGTCAGCCTGGCGATGCAAGGCGGTGCGATGACCGCGGGAGAAGTGGCAGCGTTCGCGGCTAACCCGTATGCACATGACGCGGCCGAACTCCGGCACGCCGACGAAGGCGCGAAGGTTGTCGGTCGGGCGGTACCCGAGCTCGACGCGTGGGTCCCCGCACTGCGGGAAGTCGCCGCGTCCGTGAGGTAGCTACTCCGCGTACGCCGGCGTTATCGCCGAGACGTCGAGGTACTCGTCGATGTGCGTGATGCGATCTCCCCGCACTGTGACCACGAGACACGCAGGCATCGCGAAAGTCTTGTCAGTGGCCGCGACCGTCGCGTGGAGAACGTGTTGCTGGAGCACACCGCCTTCGATTTCGATTCGGCGGATAATTTCGTAACGCCGGTCGGTAGTGGACGACACCAACCACTCGAGCACCCGCAGCGACGAGTCGAGTTCTCGCGCCTTGCCGTCGAAATTGGCCCACACGACGACTTCGGGCGCGTAACACGCCCTCACGGCGTCGAGGTCGCCCATCTCGATTCCGGTGATGAGCCTGTTCACGGTTTCCAATGCGTCCGACATTCCCCGATCATTGCCGATCATCCCTTGATCAAGGCCAATGCCGGGTTGGGCGATACGCGGCGGCGCTGCCTACCCTTGCGCCCCATGTCTGAACGCACGAAGAACCTGCCCCGTCGGTCCTGTCACGCCACGCCCGGCTCGAACGAGAAGATGCTCGGAAAAGCCCCCGGCTTGGGTGCGGACATGGTCTTCCTCGACCTCGAAGATTCCGTCTCGCCGTTGGAGAAAGAGGCCGCCCGCGAGAAGGTCGTCAACGCGATCAAGAACCAGGACTGGGGCGACACCACGGTGTGTGTGCGCGTCAACGCGTGGGACACCGAGTGGACCTATCGCGACGTGATCACCGTGGTCGAGAACGCGGGCGAGCGGCTCGACGAGATCATGCTGCCGAAGGTCCAGAACGCGGCCGACGTGGTGGCGCTCGACCTTCTGCTCACCCAGATCGAGAAGGTCACTGGTCGCCAGAGTCGCGTCGGGATCGAGGCACAGATCGAGACGGCGCAGGGACTCATCAACGTCGAAGAGATTTGTGCCGCGAGTGATCGGCTCGAGACCATCATCTTCGGTCCCGCCGATTTCGCTGCGTCGACCGAGATGCCGGTACTCACCGGTGGTGTGCAGATCCCGGAGTACCCCGGCGACCATTTCCATTACGTGTTCAGCAAGATCCTGATGGCCGGTCGCGCTAATGGCCTGCAGGTGATCGACGGCCCGTTCCTCAAGATCCGTGAGCTCGACGCGCTGCGTGACTACGCGATGCGTTCACGCATCCTCGGCTTCGACGGGAAATGGTCGCTCCATCCGGACCAGGTGAAGGTCATCAACGAGGTGTACACGCCCACACAGGAACAGTTCGACAAGGCGTTCGACATTCTCGACGCGTACGAGAAGGCAACCACCGAAGGCGAGCGCCGCGGTGCGGTCATGTTCGGCGACGAGATGATCGACGAAGCCAGCCGCAAGATGGCCAACAAGTTCGTCAGCCGCGGCTCCCGCGCCGGGATGAGCCGATCCGCAGGTTGAACCGGTCGAGCGTCGCCGGACGGGTGGCCGGTCAGCCCGTCGCCCGGGTCGTGTTATGCCGTCGCAGGGCTCCTCACGATTGCCGCGGCCGCGACCGCCGGGTCTATTCGCCGCTCTGTCTTGCGCCCTCGATGGGCGCGTTGATGTCACTCCGCGACCATGGTCGGCCCGTAGCCTGACCTGATGGCGCCGAGAGAAGTTGTCGTCGTCGGCGCGGGCGTGATGGGAGCCGCGGCGGCGTGGCAACTCGCCAAACGCGGCGACAATGTGATCGTTGTCGAACAGTTTGTCGACGGCCACGAGCGTGGCAGTTCGCATGGCGCGTCGCGCATCTTCCGCCTCGGATATCCCGACCCGTTTTGGGTGCATCTCGGCTGCGAAGCGCTCGCGGTGTGGCACGAACTCGAACATGACGCGCGTGTCGGATTGATCGTGCAGACCGGCTCGGTCGATCACGGTGATGCCGCGAACGTGGGCACAATCCTCGCCGCGCTTGACGTCGCGGCGGTGCCGACCGAGTTGTTGACGCCCCGCGTCGCGGCCGACCGGTGGCCCGGAATGCGGTTCGAAGGTTCGGTCGTCTTCCAAGCGGGCGGTGGTCGCATCGCGTCGGGGGCGGCGCGCCTGGCGATGATCGAAGAGGCGCAGCGTCATGGCGCGGTCGTGCGGTGGGAGGAACCCGTGCGCGCGATCGAGGTGAGCGGCGAGCGGGCGCGTGTCGTGCTCGACCATGAAGTGCTCGATGCCGACACCGTGGTGGTCGCGGCCGGTGCGTGGACCTCGCGTTTGCTCAACGGTCTCGTCGATCTTCCGCCGTTGCGCGTGACTCAGGAGTCGGTGTTCCATTTCGCCCCCCGAGACGCGCACTCGTGGTGGCCGAGCCTGATTCACCATCACGACGGCGCGACCGTCTACGGGCTGGAGACTCCCGGCGTCGGCGTGAAGTTGGCCGAGCACCACACAGGGCCGGTGGTGGATCCCGATACCCGCGACGCCATGGTCGACCCGGGGAGCCGTGAGCGCGTCGTGCAGTTCGTCGAACGCTGGATGCCCGGACTCGTGCCCGTCCCCGTCGACGAGGTCACCTGCCTCTACACCACGACGCCGACCGAGGATTTTGTGATCGATCGCGTTGGCCCGGTGGTCGTCGCGTCGCCGTGCTCCGGTCACGGGTTCAAGTTCGCACCTCTCGTCGGACAGATGGTCGCCGATGTCGTCGCCGGCGAGCACGCCCCCGAGCGCTTCCGACTCCGCCGGTGATGACGATCGCCGATGTGCTCGCGGTGCTCGACGCGCTCGATGCAGCGGACGTGCGTGCGTGGATCGAGGGTGGATGGGGAATCGACGCCTTGGTCGGCCATCAGACCCGCGACCACGACGACGTGGACCTGGCCGTCGATTCGGCGGGTCAGGGATTCGAGCACGCGATCACCGCGCTCACCGCCGTGGGGTATTCGGCGACGCTCGACGATCTCCCGGTTCGCCTCGTGATGGAATCGTCCGAGGGTCGGAGTGTTGACCTCCATCCTCTGCGGTTCGCCACGGACGGATCGGCGGTGCAGTCGGGGCACAGCCGCGAGTATGAGTATCCCGCCGCGGGGTTTACCGTCGGTCGCATCGGTGATCGCGCCGTCCCGTGCCTCACGGCCGCGCTCCAGATCGACTTCCACTCGCACTACGAACCGCGTTCCGTCGACCGTCACGACCTGGCGCAACTCGCGGCGCGGGTCGACGAGACGCGCTCGTGAAGGTCCGGACATTCGAACCCGTCGATGCGGCCGCGGTCATCGCGCTCTGGCGGGAGTGTGACCTCACGCGACCGTGGAACGACCCCGAGCGCGACATCGAGCGCAAGGTCGCGGTCGCGGACGATCTCTTCCTCGTCGGCTCGATCGAAGGCGTGGTCGTCGCGACGGTCATGGCCGGTTACGAAGGCCACCGGGGTTGGGTGAACTACCTGGCGGTCGATCCGACGCGTCGGGGTTCGGGCCTTGGCCGCGCGTTGATGGCCGAGGCCGAGGACCGGCTGCGCGCCCGCGGTTGTCCCAAAATCAATCTCCAAGTGCGCACGTCGAACCCATCGGCGATCGCGTTCTACGAACGCCTCGGATTCGCGGTCGACGATGCCGTCAGCCTCGGCAAGCGGCTCGAGCCCGACGAACCGAATTAGGGCTGAGTCAACCGGGCCCGGATCGCGGGCCACTCCGACGGGATGATGGAGTACATCGCGCTGTCACGCGCCTGGCCTTCCTCGCCCGGGACGAGCGAGGGTTGCCAACTGCGCATGACGCCGTCGAGGCGCGCGCCAAGGCGTTCGATCGCGGCCCGGCTGCGGTCGTTGCGAGCGTCGGTCTTCAAGTCGACGCGTTGCACGTTCCACACGTCGAACGCGTGGGTGAGCATCAGCAGCTTCGCGTCGGTGTTCGCACCGGTGCGCTGGGCCGAGGCGGCCAGCCACGTCCCACCGATCTCGACCGCATCGGGCAGCGCACGGCCATAGTACGAACGCAACCAGAGGAATCTGGTCGTACCGAGCACCCGGCCGTCGACCGCGGAGCACGTGGTGAAGGGAATGTCGACGCCCTTGGCTCGGAGTGTCACGAGGGATTCGACGTGCGCCCTCATCTCGGAGGAGGTCGCGGGCACGGTCGTGAATCCGAAGGTCGAGCGGTCGACGTTGGCCGCCGCGACGAGCGCGTCCACGTGGTCGAGCATGAGCGGCTCGAGCCGGACGACGTTTCCAACCAGTTCGAAGGGCTCGATCTGCATCGGGGCAGCTTCGCGTAACGCGCACAGGGAACCGTCGGGTTTTTGTTTCTTTCAGTCGAACGTCCGGCCGGTTTTGATCCGGTGGGACAACCGTCGATAGGTGATCTCATGCGACCCAGGGTGCGCGCCTTCGAGCGACGACGCGTGCGCGAGCAGGGCTTCGGCCTGATCGAGGAAATTGTGGTGATCCTGGTTCTCGCCATCTTGATCGCTATCGCGATCCCGCTCTTCCTCGGCGCTCGCGTGCGCGCCAACGATCGCTCCGCGCGCTCGAGCTTGCGGGTGAGTCTCACTGGGGCCAAGACCATCTACACAGACACCGGTTCGTACGTGGGGGCCACCTCGGCGGCGCTGGCGAAGGCCGAACCCGCGCTCAAGTTCCTGACGACGGCGAGCACCGGGCCGAAGGTCGTTCGCGTCCTCACATCCACCGCGAAGGACGCGATGCTTTCCGCGCAGTCGGATTCGTCGAAGTGCTACTTCATCACGGACAGCGCGAAGTTCGGCAGCGGTTTCGCGGTGGAGAGTGGCACGTGCGCGGCGGCCGTCGCACCGGCCGTGCTGGCCGCGAAGCCGGCCGTAGGGAGCATCGCCGCCGCGTCCGCCACCGGGAAGGCGCCGACCTGGGCGTCGGAGTGGTAGGCGTCAGGCGGAGAGGGCTTGTTCGGTCAGGCGACGGGCGATCACGCGAAGGCACAAGGTTTCGTCGGCACCTTCGAAGATCGAGAGCACGCGCGCGTCGACGAAGTAGCGCGACACCGGGAACTCCTCGGCGTAACCCATGCCTCCGTGGAGCTGTAACGCCTCGCGCGTGACCCACTCGGCGGCCCGACACACGTAGGCCTTCACCATGCTCGCTTCGAGCGCGCCTTCACCGCGCGCCATCTTGCGCGCCACGTCATAGGAAAACTGACGACCCGCGCAGATCAGCGCGGCCATCTTCGCGAGCTTCACCTTGGAGAGCTGGTAGTCGAAAATCGGCTTGCCGAAGACGTTGCGATCCTGCGCGTATCCGAGCCCGGCTTCGAACGCGGCCTGCATGAGTCCAACGGCGCGCGCGGCGGTCTGGAGGCGACCGCTCTCGAAGCCTTCCATCTGGAGGTAGAAGCCCTTGCCGAGCCCGCCTTCCATTCCGATCAGGTTCTCCGCCGGCACAAACCAGTTGTCGAACGCGACCTCGTACGAGTGCATGCCGCGGTATCCGAGAGTGTCGATCGCGCGGCCTTCCATCTTGCCGTCGCGACCATCGTCGAACGCGAAGTGATGACCGGGCGCGGGAGGCTTGTCGATGACGAGCACGGAGAGGCCGCGGTGGCCGAGTGAGCGATCAGGGTCGGTACGAGCGAGCACCATCAGTGTGTCGGCCCGACCCGCGAAGGTGCACCACGTCTTCACGCCGTTCACGATGTAGCCGCCGTCGGTCGGTGTCGCGGTTACCTTCACCCCGGCGACGTCGGAGCCGTAGTCGGGCTCGGTCACCATCACACCGACGATCCGCTCACCACTCGCGATCTGCGGTAACCAACCGTGCTTCTGCTCTTCGGTCCCGCCCTTCACGATGGCGCGCGTGAGAATTTCCGGACGGGTGATGAGCGCGCCACCCGCGCCGAGTGAACCCCAAGACAATTCCTCGGTCGCCACGCACATCGCGAGGTAGTCGGATTCTCCGCCTGCCGCGAATCCGCCGTACTCCTCGGGAACCGAAAGCCCGAAGCCGCCGATCTCGGCCATGCCGTCGATGATCTCGTCGGGAATGTCGGAGTTCGTACGGTGAATGTGCTCCGCGACGGGCCGGATCTTGTCTTCGGCGAATCGGTGGAACGTGTCTCGCACCATGTCGAACTCGTCGTCGAGGTGGGCGGGACCAGTGCCGTGCCGGGGTAACGAGTCGGCCAACGATTCGAGGAACACCGGGTCGCGGTGCGCGGCGACGAAGTCGTGCGCGCTCGCGAGCTGCGCGGGATCCACGCCCCACTCGCCCTCGCGACCCACCAGCCTTCCGACGATGTCGGCGAACACATCGGCGATATAGGCATAGGCGAGCTTCGCTTCGAGCTCGCCGTGGAGCGCGTACCCGAGCATCACGCGCGAGCCCGCAACCGCGGCCGCGGCATGGGCGAGGTCGTACGCCACGACCTGGTGCTCGTCCAGCTTGGCCACCGAGATGCGGCCGTTGTCGCTCGACAGGGAGGCAAGGTGGCGAGCGGCCGCATCAACCAGCGCGCCGGCCGCGTCGGCCGCGTCGACCGCGGCTGCTTGCGTGTCAGTCATGGCCAGGGAGCCTACCGACGCACCTCCGGGCCAATCCCAAGCGAGGGT
>JANYLF010000026.1 GCA_025357995.1 Acidimicrobiia bacterium
ACAACAAACTCGGAAACGGTGACTCATCGATCAAACGAGTCCACCCACGCAACCCGCGCCGCTCCTCAACCAACACCGCGAACCCCACTCAACACGTCCTCAACCACCCGGCGATACGACGAATCAATCACGGCCCGGTCCCACGAGCTCACGTCGACGCTCACCTCCGCGTCGCCCGCTTCGAGGAGCGCGGCGATGGCGCGGGCGGCGCCGGCCCGATCGTCGAGCGCCACAACGGTGCCCCGGGCTCCGAGCGAGAGCAACTCGCGGGCGCCGTCGACGTCGTAACTCACGAACGGAACCCCGGCGGCCGCTGCTTGGATCAGTACCTGGGGGAGCCCTTCGGCGTTGCTCAGGAGCACCACAACGTCGGCCCGCCACATCAACGGTTCCACCGGTTTCACGTAGCCGGCCAACACGACGTCGGATTCCATGCCTGCAGTTCGCACGGCGTCGGCGAGCGCGCCCCCAAGCGGACCCTCACCCGCGACCACCAACATCGCGTCGGGAATCGTGGAGCGCACCGCGGCCAGCATCGGAACCAGGTCGAGGGGGTGCTTTCGATTCTCGAGCGCACCCACACAGAGGATCACCCGGCGGTGGTCCGGGATACCGGCCACCGAGCGCTGCGCCGGGCGAGTCGTTGGGAGCGTGGCACCCGAGCGCACCACCGTGAGCTTGCGACCGTCGATCCCCGCCACCTCGAACCGGCGAGCCAGATCCGCACCGACGACCACGTACCGAGCCGTGACCGGGGCCAGCAAGCGCTCCACCATTTGGAACGTCGCGCTCTCGACGCGCCCGTATCCGGGGCCGAAGCTCGCCATCGACAACGAATGCACGACCGGAATCCCACCGCCCAGACGCGCGGCGACCCTCCCGATGACGCCGGCCTTCGATTGATGCGTGACCACGAGTTCGACCGGATGGCGACGCAGCCGCGACCGCAGGGCCATGACGGCGCGCACATCATGATCAAGGCGGAGTGGACGGACGAGGTGCGGCTCGACCGACACCGGTACTCCCAGTTGCGCCCTGGCACCATCGACATCGGACTCAGCCCCGACGATCACCTCGTGCGCGGCGTCGGGCAAGGCCGCGACGAGATCCCGAACCCGTTGTTCGGATCCACCGCGCAGGAATCGCGTGACGAGATGGAGCACCCGAGGGTGCGGTGACGAACCTGTCACGAGCTTCAGCCGGCCGTGGCTCCGGCGGTCCGCGGGACAAAGGTCGCGCTGATCGGTCCGGGCCGGGCGGGGTCGACGATCACACCGAGCACCGCGCCACCGACTCGACGCAGTCGCGTCGCCGCGCGCTCTGCATCGCGCAACTTGGTCACCCCGTGTTCCGCGACCATAACGGTCGCATCGGCGAGCTCGGCGAGCACCAACGTTGCCGGTTCGATCGTGGGTGATGGCGCCGCGATCACCACGTACTCGCACTGCTCGGTGAGTCGACGCATAATCGTCCGGGCCCGGGCCACGGTGAGCTCGCCGATCGAGATGCCGTCGTCGAGCACGCGCATGCGCCCACCGGTTTGCTGCTCGTGCACGACCGAGAGACGGGCCCGCGGTACCGGGGCCTCGAACGCGTCATCATCGGCCGAGTACGCCACACCACGACAACCGGCGTACACCACCCGGGCACCGGATTCGGCGATCGCCTGCGCCAAGTGCCGCGCCGCGCCTTCAGGCGCCGGACCGTCGACACCGCAGAGCACCACCACGTTCGGCTTCCCGCGGCCCAAGAGATGGACCAGCTGGAGCCCGACTTCGTCGATCGTGGTCGCGGCGCCTGTGACCACTCCACGGGGAATCGAACCGTTCGCGGTCGGAACCACGCCGAGTACGCGGGTGCCGGCGCGGCGCGATTCGCTCGCGTCGCCGCTGCGGAAACGTCCCGCGAGCTCTTCGCGGCCGTACACCACTGCGATGGAAATCAGGAGCAGTGCGAGCCCGCCGATGATCGACCAACTCAACGGCTTGGGAAAATCAGGGTCCACCGGAAGGGTCGCGTCTTCGTAGATCGCCATTCCACCATCGACCACACCGGCCTGGGTCCTACTCGTGTCGGCCTGGGTCGACGCGTCGCGCAGTGCCGCCGTGGCGGAATCCAGTCGCGCCGACAGCTGGGCGTACGCCGCGTTGGTCGTCGGCATGCCTTGCAGCTGGCGGCTGAGATCGGTGACCTTGCTCACCAGCTCGTCGGCGCTCTTCTGTTGCACACCCGCCGCGGTGAGGAGCACCTTCTGGGCCTTTGTGGTGCGATCGCCGACTGCGAACTGGGCCACGATGTTCGCGGTCTTCTCCGCGAGCTCCGGCGTCGACGCCGTGGTATCGACACGAATGAGGGGAGACGCTTCGAGTCCGGTTGCCGAGACGTCCTGGATGTCGTTGAACTTTGCGCCCACCGACTTCTGGAGTGCGGCGCGCAGTCGCGGCGACTCGAGGGTGAGAATCGCGGCGCGCTGTTCTTTGGTGAGGTCGACCGTGATCCCGGACTTGATGAACAAGTTCTGGGACGGGTCCTTCACCTTGATCCACGCGACGGAGGAGTACCGCTTCGGGAGCTGACTACTGCCCGCGTAGATCAGCGCGAACGCGATGGCAAAGATGCCCAAGAGGAGCAATCCGCGGCGTCGCAGGAGTCGCATGACGCCGCCGAGGCCGAGTTCGAGGCGCGTCGAACCGCCGAGCGCTTCAAGGCTGCGGTCACGTCGAGTTGGAGTTGGTACGGGCTCGCCCGAAGGCATCAGATGATCATCGATCATCTCAGTATGCACCACCCCGAGAGGGTCGGAACACGCGCACGAACGTTCGAGCGATGATGGACAAGTCTCCGGCCAAGCTCTGACCGAATGCGTATTGCACGTCGAGCGCAACTCGGGTCGAGTATGAGACATCGTTGCGACCCGACACCTGCCAGAGACCGGTCATTCCCGGGCGCGCGCTGAGCACGATCGGCATATATTGACCATATCGCCGCATCTCGTCCTCAGTAATGGGACGCGGGCCGACGAGGCTCATTTCCCCCTTGAGCACATTGACCAATTGGGGGAGCTCGTCCAGCGAGGTCTTCCGAAGAAACCGCCCCATCGTGGTCACGCGCGGGTCGTTCTTCAGCTTGAAGGTCCGGGCGAACTCCTCGGCCAAATCAGGATCTGACGCGAGGACCGTGGCCAGACGGCCATCGGCGTCCTGCACCATCGTGCGCAACTTGAAACAGCGAATCGTGCGGCCACTCCGGCCGACGCGCTCGTGCCCGTAGAACGCGGCCCCCCTCGAACTCAAGCGCACCAACGCGGCGAGCGTCAAGACGAGTGGGCCCCAGAGCGGGGCACTGACAACGACGGCGGCGACGTCGAACGCTCGCTTCATTCCGTCGCGTGCTGCACGGGGCACGACCGCCACCGCGGGCGGTGAACTCTCGCGGATCGGCGTGTCGACCGAGACCAGATCGATCGACCGAGCGCGCTCCTCGACGGTGCGCAGATCAATGAGGACCTCGCCGGATGCGGCGTCGACCGTGATCACACCGGGCAACTCGCCACAGTCTTCGAGCACGGCCTCGCGCACATCAACGGTGACCAAGCTGGCCGCGCCGCGCCCACGGGCCCGGAGACGTCGCGCGCGTTCAGCGATCCTTAAATCGAGTTCGGGATACACACCGCTCGCCATGGAGCCTCCCCGCCCCTTTCTCCCCAGTTCGTCCAATTCGTGAAGGTGTCGGCGAACGCCAGACGAAAAAACTTCGCCCCGCGACCACTTTCACCCCACGATCGAGCAATTTCCTCCGCATTGCAGGCTCGTCGGGCCTCCCGGAAGAGCCCAGAACCTACCACCCAAAAGGGATTTTCACAACCGATATTGGTCGGATTGAGTCGTGCGACCCATTCAAGGAAGCCGTCGAGCACCGACGATATTGGAGCGCACAACGGAAACCCCGAGGACCTGAAATCGCGCGGAGAGCGAGCTTCGCCGCAGGCCAACGCCAACCCAAGGAGTCATCCGATGCCGTCGAAACATCGCTTTCGAATCTTCGCAGCACTCAGCGTGGTCTTTGTGATCATCCTGGCCCCCCAGCTGGCGGGCGCAGGTTCCGAATCGATCACGGCGGGCTCAGCCGTCGCCACCGTGCACCATCACCACCGCCACCATCACCACCGCCCGGCGCCAACGCCCGTTCCTGACCCGGTGCCGGTGCCGATCGCCGTGCCGGACCCGGTTCCTGTGCCGAATCCGGTTCCTGCACCGGACCCGATTCCGGTTCCAGTGCCCGTACCGGACCCGATTCCCGTCCCGACCCCCACGGCGAGCGAATGTCTCGCCCAGCACCCAGTGGTTGTCGCCGGGGTTCAGACCAGCAAGTTCAAGCCGTCGGTGAGCGGTCACCTCGCCGTCGATGCCCGTACCGCATCGTGGACGCAGGTGGATCCATGGCCGGTGACGCCTACCGGTAGCGGCAGCATTTGTTGGAACGGTGGATCGATCGTCGGCACCTGGACCATGGACACCGTGTGGGACGTGTTTCACCACACGGGTGGGTTCAACTTCGCCAACCCCAACTCTGTGATCGAAAACGTCCGGGTTCACAACTATGGGGACGCGATCAACGTTCGTGACGGTGCGAGCAACTGGACCGTGCGGGGCGCGCACACATCGTTCATCCACGACGATTGCCTCCAAGACGACTACCTGAACAGTGGTGTGATCTCCGATTCGCTGTTCGACGGTTGTTATGTGGGGATCTCCACTCGTCCGTCGTCGAACAACACGACATCAGACGGGCGTAACAACACACTCACGATGAACGGCGACTTGCTGCGGCTCCAGCCGATGCCGACGGTGTACAAGGGCCCCGCGCCCGGCCACGGTGGGTTCTTCAAGTGGGACGACACCGGTCGGAGTCCGTCACTGTCGCTGCATAACAACGTGTTCCGCGTCGACCAGACCCCGAACCACGGTTCACTCGGCCTGCCGGCGGGTTACCGAGTCGAGTGTTCGGGCAACACGATCGTGTGGCTCGGGTCGGGGGCGTTCCCCGAGGCCGCGTCCTGGCTCGCCAAGTGTCCCGACACGCAGATCGTGACGACGAAGTCCACGTGGGACAACGCCGTCACCATCTGTAACGCGCTGCACTAGACCCGCACGAGCGGGCAATCAGGTTCGGGAAGCGCCCGCGGGCTTTGCCCGCGGGCGCTTCGCGCGTCCGCCCGCGTGACTGCGGTGGGCCGTTGTACTCATTCCGCGCCGAGTCGGGAACCTGACTGTTTTGCCCGGTTTATAGTGCTCGTTCCGCCGTCCGCTATCCGGTCCGCGTGGCAGGAGATCCATGACGATCATCAATCCACAACCGAACGCTGTTGCGCAACCTCGCGTGAGTCTCGTGACCGGCGCGGCCGGATTCGTCGGGAGTCACCTGGTCGACACATTGCTGGCTCGGGGCGACACCGTCGTCGGGATCGATTGCTTCACGCCCTACTACGCGCCGGACGCGAAGCGCGACGCATTGGTCTCGGCCCTGGCACATCCCCGGTTCCGGCTCGTCGAGACGGACCTGCGCGAGGCTGACCTCGTTCCACTCCTCGCCGACGTCGACACGGTCTTTCATCAGGCCGCGCAACCCGGCGTGCGCCTGTCCTGGTCGGACGGATTCTCCGAGTACGCGAGCCACAACGTGCTCGCAACCCAACGATTACTCGAGGCTGCACGCGACGCGAGCATTCGTCGGTTCGTATACGCGTCGTCGTCGTCGGTGTACGGAAACCAAGCGCGCTATCCCACCGTCGAGACCGACCTTCCGCGTCCCTACAGCCCGTACGGTGTGACGAAGCTCGCGGCCGAACACCTCTGCGCTCTCTACGCCGAGAACTGGGGGGTCCAGACGGTCGCGCTCCGGTACTTCACCGTCTTCGGTCCACGCCAACGTCCGGACATGTCGATCCATCGGCTGTGCGAGGCCGTGGGCACGGGCGCATCGTTCCCCCGATTCGGCGACGGGACACAGGTCCGAGAGTTCACCTACGTGAGCGACATCGTCGCCGCCAACCTGGCCGCGGCCGACGCAGACGTCGACGCCGGAACAGTCGTCAACATCGCGGGCGGTGGCGAGATCACCCTGAACGAACTCATCGCGATGGTCGGCGATCTCGCGGGCACCGACGTTGTCGTCGAAGACCACCCCGCCCAGGCCGGCGACGCAAAGCGCAACGGCGGCGCGACCGATCGGGCGCAGACCCTGCTCGGCTGGACGCCCACGGTCAGTCTGCGCGACGGAATCGCCGCGCAGTTGGCGTGGCACGAAGCGCGCCGACCCGTCGCCGTCTGACGTCGCCGTCGCGTTTCGACAAACGGACCGAGGAGAGCGACTGCTACAGTCCCCTGGCTCTCACCGAAAGTCCGAGCCCCCATCGTCTAGTGGCCTAGGACGCCGCCCTTTCACGGCGGTAACGGGGATTCGAACTCCCCTGGGGGTACCGCCGTCGTTCGCGACGGTACGCACTGGTCCTGTGGTGCAGTTTGGAGTGCACGCCGCCCTGTCAAGGCGGAGGCCGCGGGTTCAAATCCCGTCAGGACCGCCGGAATCCTCACAGAGGGACTCCACCCGGCCGGGTAGCTCAGTTGGCAGAGCGCGCGCCTGAAAAGCGCGAGGTCACCGGATCGACGCCGGTCCCGGCCACCAAGCAGTCGTTGGCGGTCGGTGGCGGGCGGGACTGCTCAGAGTTCCTGGTGCTCTTCGACTTTGTCGAGGAATTGGCGGATCTCGGACGCCCGGAATCGGCGATGGCCGCCGAGAGTTCGGATCGCGGAGATCTTCCCGGCACGGGCCCAGCGGGTCACCGTCTTCGGGTTGACACGGAACATTGCTGCCACCTCGGAAGGCGTCAACAGTGCGTCGTCGTCGGGGTGTCCCTGCATTGTGGCCTCCGTTGAGCGATGCGGTCCGGACGATTCGGACCGGTTCGGTATCGGGAGAGTACTTGGTTCCCCCAGTCGGGGCGGGGATCCCCCGCCCGCGGCATAGGTCCAATGTACCACTCGGTCCCATTTTCGACGTTGATCCTCCATCGATCGTGATTTTGCAGGGCGATGCGTACACTCGCCGGTCCATGTCGACGGTGCTCGCGATCACCAACCAGAAGGGTGGCGTGGGCAAGACCACCACCACGCACAGCCTCGGTGAGGCGCTGGCCCGGACCGGTTCCCAAGTGCTGCTCGTCGACCTCGACCCGCAGGCGTGCCTGACGTATGCGGTGGGCTTGGACCCCGAGAACCTCGAGGCTTCGCTCCACGACGTGTTCATCGGGCGCCGAGCCACGACGGAGGTCATCCTCTCCACCGGGCATTGTTCGATCGTCCCCGCATCGATCGACCTCGCGGGTTCGGAGATTGCCCTCGCCACGAAAGTCGGTCGCGAGCACGCGCTCGCGCGTGCGTTGGCACCGGTGCGCGCCGCGTTCGATTTCGTCCTGGTCGACTGTCCACCGTCGCTCGGCATCCTGACCATCAACGGTCTGACTGCCGCCGATGCGGTCGTGATCCCGTTGCAGTGCGAGACGCTCAGTCATCGCGGCGTAGGTCAACTGCTGGAAACGATCGCGGATGTGCGCGCGTATACCCAGCCGGACCTCACGGTGCTCGGCGCGGTCGCCACGATGTTCGACGGTCGCAGTCGTCATCCGCGCGACATCGCAGCCGACGTCACGACGCGCTACGGAATCCCGGTGCTCGAGCCGGCGGTACCGCGGTCTATTCGCTTTGCCGAAGCGCCGGCGTCCGGCCTGTCGATCCTTGATCACGCGCCATCGTCATCCGGTGCCGCGGCGTACCGCGAGTTGGCAGTGCTGATCCGTGCGATGACGCCGGCGTGGCGCAATGCCTAACTCGGGGAGACGCGCGCTGTTCTCGACCGCAGTTCGACGACCCGGAACGCTCGTCGTGGAGTGCGAGAAGTGTCGTGGTCGGACTCGCGTGTCGTACGTGGAGTTGGCCCGACGGTGCGTTCCCGTCACCGCGTGGCTGCCGTGGCGCCATCATTCGCGGCTGGTGCGCTGCCCCGCCTGCGAGCAGCGCACGTGGGTCGCGGCGCGCTGGTTCGAGTAACGCGCCGGTTCGAGCACGAGGCCCGATTCAGGCGCGCTCGATGCGCACCACACCGGAACCGTCGACGATCTCGCCGATCATCCACGCGTCGTGACCCATCGCGTGGACGATTTCGACCGCGCGGACCGCTTCGGCAACCGGGAGCACGACACCCATCCCGATCCCGAGATTGAACACGGATTCCATTTCCGAATCTTCGACGTCCCCGGCGCGTTGCACCTCCGCGAAGATCTCGGGCTCGCGCCAACGCGCACGGGAGATCTGAGCATCCGCGTCGGCCGGAAGAATCCGGTTGAGATTGCCCGGGAGACCCCCACCCGTGATGTGCGCGAACGCATGCACCGTCACTCCGGCGCGCAGTGCCGCGAGCACGGGCGCGTAGATCACGCTCGGACGAAGCAACTCGTCGGCCAGAGTCGTCGTTGCGCCTGACCACGCCGGGTCATCGAGGGCGCGGCCCGCACGTTCGAGGAGTGCGCGACGCGCGAGCGAGTAGCCGTTACACCGAAGCCCAGGGCTCGCGATCCCAACGATCGCGTCGCCGATCGCGACTTCCCTCGGCAACACCGCGTCGCGCTCGACCGCACCGACGGCGAACCCGACGAGGTCGAACTCACCCGCGTCCATGAGGTCGGGGTGTTCGGACATCTCGCCACCGAGCAGCGCGGCGCCCGCCTGGCGACAACCCTCGGCGACACCTCCGACGATGGTCGCGGCAACGTCCGGATCGAGACGACCCATCGAGAGGTAGTCGAAGAAGAAGAGTGGATCGGCACCTTGGGCGGCGATGTCGTCGGCCGTCCCGACGAGATCGATGCCAATCGTGTCGTACCGACCGGTGGTCCACGCGAGTACCGACTTCGTACCCACGCCGTCGGTCGACGAGACGAGGATCGGATCGCGGTAGTCCAGCGCGCCGAGATCGAAGAGCCCGCCGAAGCCGCCGATACCGCCGAGAACACCGGGACGGTTCGTCGAACGCGCGTGACCCTTGATCAGCTCGACCGCGCGTTCGCCGGCGGCGATATCCACACCCGCGGTCGCGTACGTGAGTGGTTCGCTCGTCACGAGTTCGTCGTGGTGAGGTCGACCATCCGATCCTCCAACACGCGCTTGGCATCGGCCACTTGCAGGTCGACCGACACCGGGTAGTCCGCCGAGAGACAGGCGGTGCAGAACGACGTCGGCGACGCGTGGGTCGCGCGCACGAGCCGATCCAGATCGAGATACGCGAGCGAGTCGACTCCGAGGTACTCGCGGATCTCGCCCACCGAAAGATCGGCCGCGAGCAACTCGCCGCGTCGACCCGTGTCCATCCCGTAGAAGCAGGGGTAGCGATACGGCGGTGACGACACGCGGAAGTGCACCTCGGCCGCGCCCGCCTCGCGCAGCATCGCGACCACTTGACGAGTGGTGGTGCCGCGCACGATGGAATCGTCGACCACCACGAGCCGCTTGCCGCGAATATTCTCGGGCAGTGGGTTCAGCTTCATGCGCACGCCCATGCCCCGTTGTTGCTGGCTCGGCTGGATGAACGTGCGGCCGACGTATCGGTTCTTGACCAGACCGTCGCCGTAGGGAATACCCGACGCGCGGGCGTACCCCTGCGCCGCGGGTATTCCCGACTCGGGAACCGGCATCACCATGTCGGCATTGATTGGAGACTGCTGCGCGAGCTCCTCGCCCATCCGCTGACGCGCTGCGTGCACACTCTGGCCGTACAGCCGGGTGTCGGGACGCGAGAAGTACACGAACTCGAAGAGGCACAGGCGCGGCGACGGCTCCGCGTATTGGAGCTCGCGATGCACACCCGAGGCGTCGATCACCACCATCTCGCCGGGATTCACATCCCGGATGTAGTGCGCGCCGACGATATCGAGTGCCGCCGACTCGCTGGCGAGGATCCAACCGCCGCCATCGAGGCGTCCCAGCACCAGCGGCCAGAATCCGTGGGGATCGCGCACACCGATCAATCGGCTGTCGTCCATGAGCACGAACGAGAAGCCGCCCTCGAGTCGCGGCAGCACCTTCTCGAGTGCGAGCTCGAGCTCACGACCGTCGGAGCGAGGTTCCTCGGGCCACTCGCGCGCGATGAGCTCAGCGACGAGCGCAGAATCGGTGGTGGAATCGAACTGCGTCTCCTCGGCCGTCATCCCCGGGAGCATGCCGAGTCCGGACGCCAGCTCCGCGGTGTTCGTGAGATTGCCGTTGTGACCGAGCGCGAAGCCGGCATCGCCGACCGAGCGGTAGATCGGTTGCGCATTCATCCACGACGACGACCCGGTCGTGGAATAGCGGTTGTGACCGATCGCGAGGTGGCCCTGAAGCGAAGCCAGGCGCCGCTCGTCGAACACCTGCGTGACGAGACCCATATCTTTCATCACGGTGATGGTCTCGCCGTCGCTCACCGCGATACCGGCGGACTCCTGACCCCGGTGCTGCAGGGCGAACAGGCCGAGATACGTGAGGTGCGCGACCGACTGGCCCGGTCCGTAGACACCGAAGACTCCACAGGCGTGGCCGATGTTGGGACCGGTGGAATCCGCCGCAAGCATCCCCCCCAGTATCGCAGGCCGACGCCCGCTCCGCCGACCCCGACCGCAGCGGACCGTTTGCTCCCACCTTTCCGTCGTGCGACGTTCGCTGGGGCGTGATTGTGGTAGTCGGTCTTGTGTTCGGCGCGTTCTCGGTGCCAGCTCGCCTTGGATCAGACGCGGACGGCGCCCATGATGGTGGGGATCGCGTCGCGGTAGGCGGCGGTGGCATCGGCAAGGGAGAGCGCGAACGCGCCGTGGGCGATCAGCTGATCGTCGGCCGCCGTACCGACCACTTCGACCGCGACGTTGGCCGCACTCGCTCGCGCGACGACCGCATCGACGCGGTCGGGTGAGACCGAAAGCACGATGCGCGACGTCGACTCGGAGAAGCACGCGAGCGCGTCGCCGATCGTGACGTCGAAGCCGATCCCGCCGTTGATCGCCATCTCGCAGAGCGCGACCGCGAGGCCGCCGTCGGAACAGTCGTGCACACCCGACGGAATCCGCTCGGTCACCAGCGCCGCGATGAGCGGATGTAGCCGCACGGCCGCATCGAGATCGGCGACGGGGGGTGCGCCGTCGCGCAGGCCATACATCGTGGCCCACGCGGAGCCGCCGAGCTCCGGCTGGGTGGTGCCGAGGACAACGATCGCATCGCCGGCGGTGAGGCGCGCGGGTGGCGGTGCATCGCGCAGATCGTCGATGAGACCGACCACGCCGGCGACCGGCGTGGGGTCGATATCCGCGCCGCGGCTCTCGTTGTAGAAGCTCACGTTGCCACCGATGACCGGAATGCCAAGCGCAGTACACGCCTCGCTCATGCCGTCGACCACCTCGGAGAACTGCCACATCACCTCGGGGTGCTCAGGATTGCCGAAGTTCAAACAGTCGACGAGCGCCTTCGGTGTGGCTCCGGCACACGCCACGTTGCGGGCGGCTTCGAGCACCACGAGCCGTCCGCCGGTGCGCGGGTCGAGCGCGCAGAAGCGCGCCGCACCGTCGACCGAGATCGCGAGGGCGCGGGGTGCGGCTTCTTGGATGCGCAACACACTCGCGTCGCCGCCGGGACCGACCACAGTGTTGAGGAACAGCTGGTGGTCGTATTGGCGGTAGACCCACGATGGATCCGCGATGTTGGGCGAGCCGAGCAGCGCGAGAAGTTCGCCGGTGAGGTCGACCCCTGAAGGGAATCGCGTCGCAAGTTCGACGGCCGGATCGCGAGCAAGACGCTCCTCGTAGTCGGTGGGGCGCGCCAGTGGACGGTGATACACCGGGCCGTCGCCGAGGCTCCCGATCGGAACATCCGCGATCGGCTCACGATCCGACGACACCTCGGCTGGCTCGTCGCCGATGGGGGGCGCAGGGTTCACTCCGGGCACGCCGAGCGCATCAAAGAGCCCGTCGTAGACCCGAAAACGGCCGGTGTCGGTGACGCGACCGATGACCGAGGCGCGGATCTCCCACCGGGCGCAGAGCGCCAGCACCTCGTCGAGATTCTCGGGGGTCACGATCGCGAGCATCCGCTCTTGACTCTCGGACGTGAGCATCTCGACCGGGTTCATACCGGGCTCGCGATGCGGGGCTCGTGCCACATCCACATCCATACCCGCGCCAGTCTTGGCCGCGGTTTCGGATGCCGCACACGAAATGCCGGCAGCGCCGAGGTCTTGCACACCGATGGCCAGGCCGGCGTCGAGCAGCGCGAGGCACGCCTCGATCAGCTTCTTCTCTTCGAACGGATCGCCCACCTGCACCGACGGCCGCTTCGCTTCACTGCCCTCCTCGAATCCTGCCGACGCGAGCACGCTCGCACCGCCGATGCCATCACGGCCGGTCGACGCGCCCAGAAGAACCGCGAGGTTGCCCACACCCTCGGCGCGGGCCAACACCATGCGCTCGATCGGCAACACGCCGAGACAAAACACGTTGACGAGGGGGTTGTCCCGGTAGCACTCGTCGAACACGATCTCGCCACCAACGGTGGGCACACCCACTGCGTTGCCGTACCCGCTGATGCCGCTGACCACGCCCTCGAAGAGGTACCGGGTGCGAGCATCGTCGAGCGGCCCGAACCGGAGCGGATCCATGACGGCGATAGGCCGCGCGCCCATGGAGAAGATGTCGCGGATGATCCCGCCCACACCAGTAGCCGCGCCCTGGTACGGCTCGACCGCGGAGGGGTGGTTGTGGCTCTCGATTCGCACCGCGACGGCGATGCCGTCACCGATATCGATGACGCCCGCGCCCTCGCCGGGACCCACGAGCACCCAGGGCGCGGCTACTGGTGTGGGCGGGATCATCCGCGACATCTTC
>JANYLF010000129.1 GCA_025357995.1 Acidimicrobiia bacterium
CGAGGCGATCGCCCGTCGCGATCACGGGCAGGATCGCGAAGACCGTGAGCGGAGGATGATCGGCGGCCGGCGTCGAGCGATGCGATGCGCCCGGTAGGAAGAGGAACGGGTCGTCGTAACCGTGACCCTTGCCGATCTGGCGTGCCTGCAACTCGTAGTACCCGGCGTCGTAGAAATGATGGTCGTGCCGGGCAACTGCCAGAATGAACGTGGTGCGCACGCCGGCGGCGACCACCAAGATCAGCAAGAGCGCCGTTCGGAAACGACGCGACGTGGGGCCCGGCACCGCACTGACGTTATCCAGGGGCGGTCGAGCCGAACGTCCGTATGCTGTCTCGCTGGTACCCATACAGATCCGATACAACTCTCGTGCGGGTGTCCGAACACCCGTCGAAAGGACATTTTCCATGAAGGTGTCAATCCTTGACGACTACTGCGACACGCTCCGTACGCTTCCCTGTTTCGACACGCTCGCCGGTCACGACGTCACCGTATGGACCGACCACGTCGACGACATCGACATTCTCGCGGAACGACTGTCCGACGCCGAAGCACTCGTGCTCATCCGTGAGCGGAGCGAGATCCGGTCTGCGTTGCTGCGCCGGTTGCCGAGGCTGGCGTTGATCAGCCAGAGGAGCGCGTACCCGCACATCGACATCAACACGTGCACGGAGCTCGGTGTACTCGTGTGTTCGGATCTCCACTCGAGCTCACCGTCGTACGCGACCGCGGAGCTCACGTGGGCACTGATCCTCGCGACCATGCGCGACCTTCCCAACCAAGTTGCCGCGCTCCAAGCTGTTCGCTGGCAGACCAAGGTGGGCCAATCGCTGCTCTTCAAGACACTCGGCGTGTACGGGTACGGCCGTATCGCAAGGGTCATCGCAAGCTACGGACGCGCGTTCGGGATGAACGTCTTGGTGTGGGCACGTGAGGACTCCCGCGCCCGAGCGGCCGCCGACGGGTACGACGTCGCCGCGAGCAAGGAAGCCCTCTTCGCCGAGTCCGACGTGCTGTCGCTGCATCTCCGTCTGGTCGACGCGACTCGTGGTCTTGTGGCCGCCGACGACCTCGCACTGATGAAGCCGACCGCACTGTTCGTGAACACCAGCCGCGCCGGTCTCGTCGAGCCGGGCGCACTGGTCGCGGCGTTGCGCGAGGGGCGCCCCGGCATGGCTGCCATCGACGTCTTCGAACACGAGCCACTGATCGATCCGGGCGACCCACTCCTTGCGATGGACAACGTGGTGTGCACCCCACACATCGGCTACGTGACCGTCGACGAGTGGGAGCTGCAGTTCCAGACGGTGTTCGATCAGATCAACACCTACGCCGCCGGCGCGCCGACCAACGTTGTGAATCCGGAAGCACTCGAGGTGCGGACGGCGGGAGACTCAGCGGTGAGTGGTGAGGAGTAACGCACCTGCGAGTGGACCGCCACCCGCACACGCCACGCCCACCTCGGGGTTCCCGGGCACCTGACGGGCACCGCCCTCGCCCCAGAGCTGGGTACACGCCTCGTGCAGGAATCCGTACCCGTGGAGACGACCCGCGGAGAGCTGCCCGCCGTGAGTGTTGAGCGGGATCACCCCGCCGTCGCGGGCGATGTTCTGGCCACCTTCGACGAAGGGACCGCCTTCACCGTGGCCGCAGAAGCCCATCGCCTCCAACCACGCCAACGCGATGAACGAGAACCCGTCGTACATCTCGGCGAGCTGCACGTCGGACGGTGTGAGGTCGGTGCGAGTCCAGAGCTGGGCCGCGGCATCACGACACGCCATGGTGGTGAGGTCGTCGAACTGGTCCCAACTCGGTCGGCCGCGCAGCGCAGTGCCGACCGCGTCTACGTGCACCGGCGGCCGGCGCAGATCGGGAATCGTGTCGACGTGCGACACGATGACGGCGGTACCGCCGTCACACGGCACGTCGCAGTCGTAGAGCGACAACGGGCTCGAGACCATGCGGACGTTGAGGTAATCGTCCATCGTCATCGGTTCGGTGTAGATCGCCTTCGGGTTCAGCCCGGCGTTCTTGCGCGCGTTGATCGGGATCTGCCCCAGCTGTTCGCGAGTCGTACCGAACTCGTAGAAGTGTCGCTGCGCCATGAGCGCGATCCACGGCGCGGCCGACGGCGCGGCGAACGGCAAGGTCCACTCCATGAATCCACTCGCCCGGAAACTGCCACCGCCCCCGCCGCCCGGCATCGTCGACGCACGACCCTTGGTCCCTTGCGCGCTTCCCTCCCAGACGCTGCGGAAACACAGCACGTGGTTGGCGAGCCCGGCGGCCACCGCGAGGCACGCGTTGATCACCGATCCGAGTTGACCCGGCGACTCGATCCCACCCGACCACCAGCCGAGATCAAGCCGCAGTGCGTCCTGCACGTCCACCACGCCGGCCCCACTGAAACCCGGAGGCACACTCATCGGTCCCGGATACGTGGCGACGCCGTCGATGTCCTTCGTCGTGAGTCCCGCGTCGGCGATCGCGGCAAGGCACGCGTCAAGAGTCAGCTCGAGTGGATCGCGAAACAGCCGGCGCCCGATATCCGATTGTCCGATGCCGCTGATCACGGTCGACTTCTCGACGAACTTACTCACGATGCCCTCGCTTGGGGATCGGGCTCGAACAGCGGGATGTAGATCTCGTCGTCTCCGTCGCTGTGGTGCTCGAACGTGACGCGCATCGGCATGCCGATCACCAGATCTTCGTGCGGACAGTTGACCACGTTGGTCGTAAGCCGCAGGCCGGCCTGCTCGGGCAGTTCGACGATGGCAATCACGTACGGAAGTTCCGGCCCCGGCATCCACGGCTGATGGTTCACCGTGTACGTGTGGAGCGTGGCCTTGCCCGACACGCTGTGAGGCGCCAAATCCTTGGAGTGACAGACCGGACAGATCATGGTCGGCGGGTGGTTGTAGTAACCGCACGCGTTGCACCGTAGGAACCGCAACTCGCCGCGCGCACCCGCGGTCCAGAACTCACGGTTGAGATCGGTGAGCGCGGGCAGGATCCGGAACGGAACCTCGGGCGCGGTTGCGTCGGGAACGGCGGTGTCGCTCACGTCAGTCGTCCTCGGGCGCGGCGGCGGCATCGAAACCTTCGCGAGCGGTGGGTATCGCCTCGACGGCGGCCAGCATCCCGAACGGCGGGACCGTCAGCATGATCGCGCCGAGGACTTCATCCCAGTTGGCCCCGACCTCGCCAGCGAGGCGCGCGTGACGGCGGATGCCCGCGGGGTTGCGCAGGATCACCGTGCAGACCAACCGGATGAGCTCGTGGGTCTTGCGATCTGGTGCGGGCAACGAGTCGATCTGACTCAACCAGGAGCTCTGCGCGTCGTGCAACGAGGGGAACACGTCGTGCAATGCACCCTCGAAGGGGAAACTCCACTCCGACTCGCTCATGCCGGACGGAATTGCACGATGGTCACGTCGTCCGAGGCCGGATGGAACACGGCCTCGAGTTGCATCCCGACCTGGAGCGCGTCGAAGTCGCAATCGACCACGTTGGTCATCATGCGCGGGCCTTCCTCGAGATCGACAATCGCAGCCACGTACGGCACCCGATCCGGAAACGGCGGGAGGTCGTTGCGATGCACCACGGACCACGTGTACAGCGTGGCCCGGCCGCTTGCCTCGACCCATTCCACCGCGTCGCTCCAGCAATGTGGACAGAACGGTCGCGGGTAGAAATGGAACTGCTCGCACGCGGTGCAACGCTTGATGAGCAACCGGCCGTCTCGCGCCGCGTCCCAGAAGGGTTGCGTCTCGAGATCGGGTTGGGGAAGATCAAAACGCATCGCGGTCATCGGGTCGCCACGCGCACTATCGGTGCGCCGGGAGCGCCGCGACCGCGACACCGCTGAGCTTGGCTTCGCCAGCTTGATTCGTGACCGCGCACTCGAGGTCGACGCGGTGCTCGTTGCCTTCGTCGTACTTCTTCGCGACCGTCACCCGCGTGGTGAGCACCTCACCGGGCCACGTTTGCTTCGTGAACCGGATCTTGTAGTTACGGAGGTTGCCGACCCCCACATAGTCCGTGAGGGCCTTCCCGAGTAGCCCCGCGGTGAACATGCCGTGCCCGAACACACTCGGGAGGCCGGCTTCCTTGGCCTTCACCTCGTCGGTGTGCATCGGATTGAAGTCCCCGGACGCGCCGGCGTACATCACCAGGTCGGTCCGCGTGAGTTCGTGCGCGAACTCCGGTGCGACGTCACCTTCCGTGACTTCGTCGAAGAACAACTTCTGCTCACTCATAGACGCTCAGTGTCCCCGTTCCCTGACACGAACGTCAACTCCAAGCCTCTACGGAAGGCCGAAGACAGTGACCGTGCCATCGGTGCCGCCCACGTACACGCGGCCGTCCCAGACCTCCACGGACGTCGCCTGACCGCCGACGGTCGCCGACCACAGCGGGGAGCACTGGTGCGTGCTCGCGGAGCAGTTCGTCACGCCGTTCACGTCATACGCCAGCACGGATCCGCCGATTGCGCTCCCGATGAACACCAGGCCGTCGGCGACGGCGGGAGGTGACGCGCCGGCACCGACGAACGCGGCCCATCGCGGCGAGCACACCTTCGGAGACCCGGAGCAGCCCGTGCCGTCCGCGGGATAGGTGAGGAGTTCGTCACCGACGGATCGGTACACCACACCGTGCGAGAGCGCCGGCGCGGCGTCGGCGCGTGACAGTTGGGTGTCCGTCTGCCAGAGCGGTGTGCACACCTTGGGAGTGCCCGAGCACCCGGATTGGCCCGCCGCGTCGAATGCCTCGAGCCGTGACCCTGCCGGCGCGTTCACTGGCACCACCACGATGCCGTCACCGACTGCCACGGCGGGCCCCGCCACACCGTCGAGCGACGCCGTCCACAAGGTCGCCGCGCCCACGCCATGCGTGCCGTCGAACGCCGACAACGTTGCCGTCGGCGCTCCCACCGGTGAGTAACTCACGTAGACGACACCGTTCGCGACCGCCGGTCCACCCACCACACCGCCGTTCGCGCCGCTGCCGAGAGGCGCGGACCATTGCTCATTGCAGATCTGGAAACACGTGGAGCACACGCCCGAGCCACAACCCTTCTGGTATCCATAAAGTACGACACCCTCCGAGCCGTGAGCGTTGAACCTCACTGTGACGAAGTGCAGCGCCAACGGATCGGTCACAGTCGCGATCGGGAGCGCGACCTGCTCGACCCATCGCGCGTGGCATACCTTCGGGACTCCCGAACAGTTCCCCACTCCGTCGGCGTCGTACCCCGAAGCGCCTCCGTTCACGGCCGGCGAATACACGGCACTGTCCTGCACGTCGGCCACCCCGGGACCATCCAGGCTCCACTGCGGCGAACAGACCCTCGGCGTCCCGCCGCATCCGTTGGCGCCAGAGGCGTCGAACACGCGCATCGGTGACCCGTCCACGTAGAGGTGGCCTCGGGATACCACGAAGCCCGGGGCGACACCGCTCGTCGCGGACGCGGCCGTGAACTGCTTCGTCAGTGTTGCGACGGTGGCGACGGAGATCTTCGACTCGAACGGGTTATTGCCGCTGTTTCCCGCGTCATACCGCGGACGTGCCCATCCACATGCGGTCGCGACCAACGCGAGCGCGCACCCCAGAACCAATATCCGTCGCATCCCTGTCCCTCCAACCGAGAACCCAGTATCTCACTGCGGCGAGACGTCCAGCGGCGGCTACGGATCCTTGGGGAGTCCGAGCACGCGCTCGCCGATGATGTTGCGTTGGATCTCGCTCGTGCCGCCGGCGATCGTGAGGTTCCGAGTGAAGAGAAACTGGTGCGACCATCCCATCGCCGCGCCGTCGAAGATCGCCGCATCGGCTCCACACAACGCGAGGCCCACCTCCTGCACGCGCTGGTCATGCTCGACGCCGAGCAGCTTGCGCACCGATGCCTCCGACCCCGACGGATCCGCGCCACCCAGCGCGGAAAGCATGAGCCGGTACCCGAGCACCGACAGCGCGTAGTCACGCGCCACCAAGTCGCCCGCATCGGCGAGTGTCGCGGTGTCCGTCGTGAGGTCCCGCTCGCGCACGAGATCGAGGACGCCGCGCACGCCGCGACCGATCGTCGAGCCACTCCCCATGAAGACGCGCTCATTCGCGAGCGACGTGCGCGTGGCGCGCCAACCGTCGTGCTCCCGGCCGACGAGACAGTCGTCCGGCACGAAGACATCATCGAAGAACACCTCGTTGAAGAAGGCGTGGCCGGTGAGCTCCCGCAACGGACGGATGTCGATGCCCGGCGTTGCCATATCGAGCATGAAGAACGAGATGCCCTCGTGTTTCGGCGACTCCGGATCGGTGCGGGCGAGGAGAATTCCCCAACTCGCCTCCTTCGCCATCGACGTCCACACCTTCTGGCCGTTGACGAGCCACCCACCCTCAATCCGTTCGGCGCGAGTCGACAACCCCGCGAGATCCGACCCGGCGCCGGGCTCGCTGAACAGCTGGCACCAACTGATGTCACCGTGCAGCGTGGGCGGGATCCACCGCTGCTGCTGCTCGGTCGTGCCGTAGACCATCAGCGGCGGAAGCGCCCAGGCTCCGATCATCAGACTCGGTTTCCGGACTTTGGCGGCGCGGAACTCCTCGTCGATCACGAGCTGTTCGATCGCACCGGCGTCGCGACCCCACGGCCGCGGCCATTGTGGCGCGAGGTAGCCGTCGTCCGCGAGTCGTCGCCGCAACGCGACATCGTCGAGTCCGTCGAGGGTGGTGAGGAACTCGCGCACTTCCACGCGCACCGGCGCCGCGACCTCGGGGAGATCAACGACGAGCCTCCGCACCGCTCCACCCAGCGCGTGCTCCGCGCACCGGATGCGCCAGCAGGACGATGTACCGATGAGCGCACGCGTCGTGATCGCGCGCCGCAGGTAGACGTGGGCGTCGTGCTCCCACGTGAACCCGATCCCGCCGAGAACCTGCACGCAGTCCTTGGCAGTTTCGAAGAACGCGTCGATCGTGAGGGCCCCGGCGGCGGCCGCGGTGAGCGCCGACGTGTCGGGATCGTCGACCCCGCGCGCCGCGTCCCAGACCGCGGCACGTGCCAACTCGGTGCGCGCCAGCATGTTGGCGCAGCGGTGCTTGACGCCTTGGAACTGGCCGATCGGACGTCCAAATTGACGACGATCCCGCGCGTACTCCGCGGCCGTGTCCACACACCACTGCGACGCGCCCACCGCGTCGGCCGCGAACAGCACGACCGCGAGATCGCGCACACTGGACTCGGTCACGGTCGTCAATCGCCGCGACAACGGAATATCAGCGTCGACCGTGATCTCGGCCACGCGCCGAGTGAGATCGACGGTCGGAAGTTCCTTGGCGTCGAACTCACCCGCGAGCAACACGACCCACGCGTCGCCCACGTTCGCGACGACAAGTTCGCTGAGGTGACCCGACAGCACGGGCGCGAGGGTGCCGGCCACGTGCAGCCGACCGTCGCGCTCCTCGGCGCGCAATGCACCCGTCAACGCGACCGTGCCGACGAACCCCGCGGCCGCGAGCCCGGAGAGATACTCGGAGGCATGCGGATCGCCCGCGTCGCACGCGCGTTGCAACACCGCCGCCGCGAGCGCGTGCCCGAGCAACGGGCCGGGTGCGCACGCCCGTCCGAGTTCCTCGAGGACCACCACCAGCTCGACCAGCGACGCGCCCTCACCCGCGTGCTGCTCGTGCACGTGCAGGCCGGGCCAACCCTGAGCCGCGAGTTCCTGCCAGAACGGCGGCAGCGACTCGGACTCGGCATCCAGCATCGCCCGCGGCACCGACGGCGGGCAGTGGCG
>JANYLF010000155.1 GCA_025357995.1 Acidimicrobiia bacterium
GCTGCTCGACGCGGCGCGCGCGTACGCGACCGTCGGCGAAACGATGGACGCGTTGGCCGACGTGTTCGGTCGGTACCGCGAGACCCCGGTCATCTAACGCGATGCTGACCGACAAGGAACTGGCGGTCGCGCGCGCCGCGAAGGGATTCATGCCCGACGAAGAAGGCCTCGCGCTGCACGACGCCGGGCTCGACGGCGGGAACGTCGGCCCATTGCTGGAGATCGGTTCGTACTGCGGCAAGTCGGGTGTGTACCTCGGCGCCGCGGCGCGCGCGCGCGGCGTCGTGCTCTTCACGCTCGATCATCATCACGGCTCGGACGAGAACCAGGCCGGTTGGGAACACCACGACACCGACGTGGTCGACCCGCGTACCGGGCGGATGGACACACTGCCGTTCTTCCGTCGCACGATCGAGGACGCGGGTTTGGAAGATGCGGTCGTCGGCGTGTTGGGCGATTCACCGACCGTCGGACGATTCTGGACCACGCCGCTGGGGTTCCTGTTCATCGACGGCGGCCACGCGGAGGATGTCGCGATGGCCGACTACCTCACGTGGGCGCACCATGTGCTGGCCGACGGCGTGCTCGCGATCCACGACGTCTTCGAAGACCCCGACCAGGGTGGCCAGGCGCCGTTCCACGTGTGGCAACGCGCGGTTGCCGACGGCTTCACCCCCCTGAGCACCACCGGCAGCCTGCGTACCCTGCGTCGATAGTCGACCCGTTACTGGGCGCGTTCGGATTCGATTTCGGCACCGGCGGCAAGCAGTTCTTCAGCGGACAAACCGACGGGAAGATCCTCACCGCGAAAGAGGCCGGCGGTCGGACCGCTGCCACCGAGTGCGTGCGCGGCAAGGACCACGGCCGCGGAGTTCCATGTGGGCTGATCGGCCGTGAAGTACTCACCCGGTTGGTCGTAACGGCCACCGTCGAAGTTCATGCCGCACCAGTACGAGCCGTCGGTGTGGCGCAGGAATTGCACCCACCGGAAGAGGTCATGGGCGCGTTCGTTCTCGCCGATCGCGTCGAGCGCCATCACGAGTTCGCACGTCTCGGCCGCCGTGACCCACGGCTGGTCCGATACGCAACGGACACCACGACCGGGCACCACGAAGGTGTCCCAAAACGCCGCGACCCGCGCCTGCGCAGCTTGACCCCGCAACACGCCACCGAGGATCGGGTAGTACCAGTCCATCGCCCAGCGCGACTTGTCGAGGAAACGGTCGGGTCGGTGGGCGATCGCAATCGCGAGCGCGCCCACGGACAGCTCCCAATCGGGGCGGTCGTGGCCGAGTCGATCGGCAATCGCAATCGCGCACCGCAACGAGTGGTGAATGCTCGACGATCCGGTGAGCAGTGCGCCGTCGGCCGGATCGTCGGCGCGCCACGCGATCTCACCAGTCTCGGTCTGGAACTCCAGCGCGTAGTCGATCGTGCGCTCGACGACCGGCCAGTAGTCGCGGAGAAACGCAGTGTCGCCGGTGGAGAGGTAGTGATGCCAGGCACCGGTTGCGATGTAACACGCGACGTTGGTGTCGAGCGTGGGATCACTCACATCGTCGCCGAGATAGTACGAGTACCAGCCACCGTCGAGACGTTGCGTCGAACGCAACCAGCCGTAGGCGCGCGCCGCGTCGTCGTGGCGACCGCCGACGTCGAGTGCCATGGCCGCCTCGACGAGGTTCCACGGGTCGGTCTTGGTGCCGGGCGTCCACGGGATGTTGCCGTCGGCCGTCTGCACCGCCGCGATCGCGTCCACCGTGGTCTGCAGCGCCTCGGCGTCGACGACGCCCGCGACTGTCATCTCTCGTCCTCGTTCACGTCGTGACTTTCTGCGTGTAGATCACGAGGCTCTTGCCCATGATCGGGTTGATCGCGCGATCGACGGTCGCGAGCCACTTGGGGTTCTTCATGAGTTGCCACACGAGGAGGTCGTGGTAGCGCTTCGCGATCTTGCGGTCGGGTTGGTTGACGCCACCCGCGCAGCGGATCCACCAGTACGGCGTGTGCAAGCCATGCGCATGATGCGAGCCGCGCAGCCAGACGCCCGCGGCTTCGAGATCCTGTTCCAACTCGTGCTGGCGGAAGATGCGCACGTGCGCGCCAGGCTGGTCGTGGTACTCGTAGTCGAGTGCCCAGTTGATGCGCTCCGGCCAACGCGTCGGCACCGTGACCGCCATGCGGCCGCCCGGCTTCAACACCCTCACGAGCTCCGCGATCGCGCCCCGGTAGTCCCAGATGTGTTCGAGTACTTCGCTGCACACGATGCGATCAACCGAGTTGCTCGGCAACGGCAAGCACAGCGCATCGCCGTTGACCGGGAGCCAAGGTTGGGTCGGCGGAACCTCGCCCACCTCATGCATCGCGGCGACGGTGGCGCGGACGTCTTTGAGATCGGCTTCCGAATAGTCGAGCGCGATCACCGACGCGCCGCGTTTCATCGCGGCGAACGCATGGCGCCCGCCGCCACAGCCCATGTCGAGCAACCGGTCACCGGGACGTAGTTGGAGACGATCGAAGTCAACCGTGAGCATGGATCAGGTACCCGCCGGATTCGATGTCCACACCGGCGGACCCGACGGGCGCGTCGCCGCGCCGCGGCCCGGGGCTTGGTGAAGCTCCAACGTCTCGTACCAGTTCTCGATCATGCCTTCGGCGGTCTTGCGCCACGTGAAACGGTCGAGGATGCGCGCCCGGCCCGCGGCACCCAATCGCGCCCGCAATTCGGGGTCGTCGAGCATGGTCACGATCGCCGCGGCCAGTGCCCCTGGGTCGTTTGGGGGGACCGTCAGGGCCGCCTCGCCCGACGGTCCGGTGACCTCGGGCAACGCCCCGCCGGTGGTGGTCACGAGCGGTGCGGCCGAACTCATCGCCTCGATGGCCGGCAACGAGAAGCCTTCGTAGAGCGACGGCACAACCGCCATGTCGCACTCGGCGTAGAGCTCGACGATGCGTTCCGTCGAGACGCCCGACACGAACTCCACGTGCGCGCGCAATCCGAGCTTCTCCAACAGTGCAGGAATCTTCGAGCCGTCCTTGGGCTTGCCGATCACCACGAGGTGGACCTCGTTGCGTTCGGTGCGAACCTTCGCCACCGCTTCGAGCAAGGGCACGAGACCTTTGAGCGGCTGATCCGAAGAAGTGGTCACCAACAGGCGACCGGGTACCCGCGCCACATCGGGCAGCGGACGGAAGACGTCTTGATCAACGCCGACCGGCACGATGCGCAACTGTTCGTCGCGCACACCCATTTGCGCCATGATGTCCTTGCGCGAGTTGGAGCTCACGGTGACGAGCCGCGGTACTTGGCGGGCGACCTTCATCTGCATGTCGAGGAACGCGTACCAGCGCCTGAGGTTGAACCGCTGGAACGCGTTCTTGGCGTGCGCCAACTCGAGATCGCGGTCGACGGTGATGGGGTGGTGCAACGTGGCGCACACGGGCCAACCGTCGTTCATCATCCCCACGAGCCCGGAACCGAACGACTGGTTGTCGTGCACGAGATCGAAGTCGGCGCGGTGGGCTTGGAGCCACTTGCGCGCCCGCAACGTGAATGCCCACGGCTCGGGGAACACGCCGGTACACATGAGCCCGAACTCGCCGAGGTCGATGCCGTCGCGGAACTCCCACGGCCATGGCACCCGGAACGGGTTCCCGGTGGGGTAGAGGTCGAGGCTCGGGATTTTCACGAGCCTCTGCGGGTCGTCGAGCTCGGGGTACGGAGGACCGGAGAGGACCTCCACGTGATGCCCGAGCTCGATGGCCTCGCGGGCGATGTACTTCGTATAGACGCCCTGGCCGCCACAGTGAGGGTTACCCCGGTAGATCAGCCAGGCGACGCGGAGCGACTTGGGAAGCCGGGGGGTGGTCACCATGAGAGGCGGCAGCCTAGATGAGGGCCTCTCGATTCGTCCTGGCGTAGGTTCGGCACCGTGGAATCGAGACTTTCGTCACGTGCGATCGCCCGAACGAAGGCCGTCGCGGAGCCGCGGTGGTCGCCCGCGGGCACGTGGTTGGGCTGGTTGGAATCAATCGACGGGCGCAGTGATCTCGTCGTCATGCCGGGCGACGGCTCGGGTCCGCCGGTCGTCGTCACCGCCGAGCATGCGTTGGGGCGCGTGGGCGCGTATCGGGGCGGGATGTGGTGTTGGGTCGACGACGCTCGCCTGGCCGTGGCGACGGCCGAGGGCGCGGTCGCGATGCTGGGCGTGGAGGGTGGCTCGGGTCGGCTGGTGGCGCACGCCGGTCGGGCCGCGGCTCCAGTCGCGTGGGCGGGCGGCGTGCTGTTCGCGTCGGAGCGTGACGACGCCCTGGACGTGGTGGAGGTGCCGGCCGCGATATTCGGAGGTGGCGGGCTCGACGGTGGCGGGCGCGAAGGTGGCGGGCCTACGGGGCGTCGGTGGTCGACCGCCGACTTCGCATGGGATCCGTCGGTCACCTCTGATGGTCGGTTCGTGGCGTGGCATGAGTGGGATCGGGCGGCGATGTCGTGGACGAGCTCGCGCATCGTGGTCGCGGATCGCGCCACGGGTGGGTGTCGTGGAGTCGCGGGCGGCGCGGGTATCGCGGTAGGACAACCGCGGTTCTCGCCCGATGGCGCGCGACTCGCGTACGTGTCTGACGAATCCGGTTTCTGGAATGTGATGGTCGCGAACGCCGACGGTTCGGATGCGCGTCCGCTCATCGCGGAGCCGAATGATCACGCCGAACCCGCGTGGGGACCGGGGCAGCGATCGTTCGGATGGTCGCCGAGTTCGGATTCAATCGCGATCTGTCGGAACGAATCCGGGTTCGCGCGGCTCGTCTCCGTCACGCTTGATGGTGTTGCCACGGAGCTCGCGCGGGGATGGCACCACGGAATCGACTGGAACGCGCGCGGGATCGTCGCGGTGCGTTCGGGTGCGAAGACCCCACCGCAGATCACGGTGTGCGATCCCACGACCGCGGCGCGGCGAGTGGTGGCGCGTGGTGCGCCCGCGGGGATCGAGCTGGGTGCGGGCGAACCCACACCGGTCACGTGGGTGCGTGACGGTGTGACCGTGCCCGGTTTGTTGTACCCGCCCGACGAGCTCCTGGCCGACGGCGAGTTGCCACCACTGCTGGTGGACGTGCACGGCGGACCGACCGGGCAGGCGACCGTCGCGTGGGATGGCTGGTTGCGCTACTTCACCAGCCGGGGCTGGGCAGTGCTGCGCCCCAATTACCGAGGTTCGACGGGCTACGGACGCGCATACGCCCGGGGTCTTTCCCTCACGTGGGGCGTCGACGACGTGGACGACGTGGCCGCCGGTATCCGAGCCGCCGCCGACCATCGGTGGTGTGATTCCAGCCGAGTCGCGATCGCCGGGGGCAGTGCCGGGGGACTCACGGCGTTGCTCGTCGCCGCGAAGCATCCCGATCTCGTGCGCGCGGTCGTGTCGAGCTACGGCGTCACCGATCTCTTCGATCTCGCCGCTACCACGCATCGGTTCGAGGCGCACTACCTCGACGAGTTGGTGGGCACCCTCCCGAACGCGTCGGAGAAGTTCCGCGCGCAATCGCCCGTCACCTACGCCGCGCAGATCACCGTGCCGCTCCTCGTATTGCAAGGCGACGACGACAAGGTGGTCCCGCCTCGCCAGGCGCAGCTCTTGGTCGATGCGGTGCGCGCCGCGGGCGGCCACGTGGACCATCACGTGTACGCCGGCGAAGGTCACGGTTGGTCCAAGATCGAAACGGTGCAAGACGAGTTGGAGCGCACCTTCGCGTTCCTCGAGGAGTGGGTGTGAAGCTCCAGTATGCGTACCAAGGTGCGAAGCGGGGGGTCGCGAAGGTCACGGATCGCGCGGTGCTGCTCGCGCATGGGGCCGGGGCGGACATGCGCGCCGCCACCCTCACGACGGTGACCGACGCGTTGAGCGCAGCCGGTATTCCGAGTCTGCGGTTTCAGTACCCGTATCGCAGCGCGGGCAAAAACGCACCCGACCGTCCCGCGGTCTTGTTCGAGGCGACCCGTGTTGCGGCCAAGGAACTCGCGCGCCGCACGAAGCTGGGGCCCGAACGGCTCGTGCTCGGTGGGCGATCGATGGGTGGTCGGTACTGCTCGATGGTCGCGGCCGGCGACATGCCCAAGGACGTCGAGGCGCCGGTGCGGTGTCTCGGCCTCCTCCTCCTCGGCTACCCGCTGCACGCCGCGGGCAAGCCCGAGAAGGAGCGCAGCGACCACTTTCCGCGGCTCACGATGCCGGTGCTCTTCGTGAGCGGTACCAAGGACTCGCTCGCATCGAAGCCGGCGCTCGTCAAGGCCGCACGGAAGGTGAAGGGCGCGCCTACGTTCCACTGGATCGAGACTGGCGACCACGGTTTCAAGCCCTTGAAGTCGAGCGGCCTCACCGTCGACGGCGTGCTGGCAGAGGTCGCGGTCACCGCGACCGATTGGGTGCTCGCGCTCGACTGACGCGAGAAACGAGCGGCCTGTGCGAGTCCCGACCGGTCGCCCGAGTCGACGTCCCAACTAACCTTTCCCGCATGGCAGACACCATCACTGCTCCCACCTTCGCGCCGACGATTGCGCCGGCCGAGGCGCCCGTGGAGTCGCCGAGCCGACCCATCTCGGACGACGGCGATCACGATCGTTTCGCGCATTACGCGCGCAAGGACGACGTCACCCGCTCGTACGTGACGGGCGAAGCGATCGTCGCGTTGTGCGGCAAGAAATGGACGCCCACGCGAGACCCGAAGGGTTATCCGATCTGTCCCACGTGCAAAGAGCGCAAAGAAGCCGGCTGGAAGATCTGACGTGCGCGTACCCCGCGCCTTTGCGTTCGTGGATCTCTCAGGCTTCACGCAGTTCACCGACCTTCATGGCGACGACGAAGCCGTCGCGGTCCTCACGCAGTTTCGGGCGGCGTTGCGCGCGACGGCATCCGACATCGGGGTACGCATCGCGAAATGGTTGGGCGACGGCGCGATGCTCGTGTCCGTCGACACGCCAACGCTCGTGGAGGCGACCGTCTCCCTCGCCGATCGATTCGCCGACGAAGGCATGCTGCCGTTGCGCGCCGGGTTGGCCGCCGGCAACGTGATCTTGTTCGAAGGCGACGACTACACCGGCGGCGCGATCAATCTGGCGTCTCGACTGTGTGATCTGGCGCAGCCGCTCGAGGTCTTGGCCACCGTCAACGTGGGTGAGCAAGTCCCGGAGGGCATCGCCGCGATCCCGGCGGGGACGCATTCGATTCCCGGGCTCGCCGTCCCGGTCGAGGTCGTGCGACTCGTGCATGCTTCGCGCTTCGAGGTCACCGGCGAGGTTCCGTTACCGCGGGAGTGATCGGTCGCTACGCTCTCGATCCATGACGATGCACACGCTGGAACTCGAGATCGACGGCCACGTCGGGCGCCTCACGCTCAACCGTCCCGACAAGCTCAACAGCTTCACCATCGAGATGTGGCGCGAGCTGCGCGAACTCGGACAGGGCCTGGTGGCCGACCCCGGAGATCTGCGCGCGTTGATCGTGATCGGCGCCGGACGCGCGTTTTCCAGCGGCATCGACACGTCGGTCTTCGCGGGCGGCGATCAAGACAGCATCGCCGGCGGACCCGATGCCGGAACCCGTCACGCGAACCCGCTCGTCGACGGCATCATGCGTACGCAAGAGGCGTTCTCGTGGTTGGAAGACGCGCCGTTCGCGACGATCGCGGCGGCCCGCGGATTCGCGCTCGGTGCGGGTCTGCAGATTGCGCTCGCGTGCGACATCCGGATCTTCGCCAGGGGGATCAGCGTCGGGTTGCTGGAACACAAGTACGGCATCATCCCGGACCTTGGCGGCACGCAGCGGCTTCCGCGCATCGTGGGCGCGGGCAAGGCGAAGGAGTTGATCTTCACCGCCGCGCGTATCGATGGCGAAGAGTCGCACCGGATCGGTCTGTGCGAGCAGCTCGTGGCCGACGAAGAGCTCGAAGAAGCTGCGCACAAGCTCGCGACTCGGATCGCGGCGCAGCCGCCGCTCGCGGTGCGCGAAGCCAAGCGTGCCGTGAATGCGGGTTTCGACGTGCCGATAGCCGTTGGCCTGCGCATCGAGGCCGAGGCGCAGAGCGTGTGCCTTCCCTCGAACGACATGAAGGAAGCCATCACCGCGTTCATCGAGGGCCGAGACCCGGTCTACCGCGGCGAGTAGCTACTTCAAGATGTTGACGGCCCGCGCGATCACCAACGCGACGGTCATCAGCGACACCGCCGACTGACCGAGCATCGTCAACTTCGTCCAGCGCGCGAGCGGCATCACGTCGGTCGGGCTGAACGCGGTCGCGTTCGTGAACGACACGTAGAGGTAGTCGACGAAATGCGGTTCCCAGTCCGGCGGGGCGAACTCCGGGCTCGTCATCTGCGGGAAGAGGAAGTCCGGATTCGGCTGTAACGCCATCGCGCGCGCCGCCGGTCCGCCGCGGTCGAACTCCCAGTACCAGACCGCGAACACGATCATGTTCGTGGTCCAGATTGCGGCGCCCGTGAGCAAGAGTGTCTCCGGCGTGCGAATGCCGGTCGCGTTGACGAGGTCGGCGATGAGCCGGCCCGCGGATACTGCATTGCCGATGCTCACGACGACGAGCAGTGCAAACGCGAGCGGACGCACGCGACGCGCCCGCGCGCTGACTCGCATCGGGTTCACGACGAGCACGACGATGAGGAGCACCGAGGCCAGGCCGGGGAAGAGCCAGCGCGGATGGTTGGCGATCCGGCCGGGCAGCAGTGCCATCAGCGCGATCGCGACGGCGACCGCCACGGTGACCGGGACGCGCGACTCGATGTTGCTGACCTGTTGCCACGCCGGGCGCGCGACCTCGCCGACCGCGTGGAGCGCTTCCTTCGAGGGCCGAAGGACAGGCCCGAGCAGCTTCTCGATCTGCTCGAGCCGGCGCTCCATCTGTTTGGCCGGTTCGGCAGTGGGTTCGGTATTCGGTTGAGTTTCGTCCACGATAGGTACCCTGGGAGAGATGACTGCGGTGAGAGTACGGCCCGCGGGCCCGCTGGTGGGGACCGTGAAGGTCTCCGGGGCTACAAAGAACTCCGGGCTGAAGCAACTCGCCGCCGCGCTCCTCGCGTCCGGCGTTACTCACGTGCGCAATCTGCCGCGGGTACGTGACCTCGACGTGATGCTGGACGTGCTGCGCGCGGTGGGCGCCACGGTCGAGTGGACCGCCGAGGACGCGCTCATCCTCGATACGAGCGGCCCCCTCCAGCCCGAGGCGCCGTACGAACTGGTACGCCAGATGCGGGCGTCGATCAACGTGCTCGGGCCGTTGGTCGCCCGCTGTGGCGAAGCACGCGTCGCGCTCCCCGGTGGGGACAACATCGGCAGCCGTCGGCTCGACATGCATTTCCGCGGACTCGAAGCCATGGGCGCCGAACTCACCGTCGAACACGGTTTCGTCCATGCTCGTTGCAACGCGCTGTGCGGCGCGCGCATCGTCTTGGAGTTTCCGAGCGTTGGGGCCACGGAGAACCTGCTCACGGCCGCCGTTTTGGCCAAGGGCGAGACGGTGATCGAGAACGCCGCGCGCGAACCGGAGATCACCGACCTCACCGCGTTTCTGAATCGCATGGGCGCGCACGTGCTCGGCGCGGGGACCAGCACGATCACCATCGAGGGCGTCGACGAACTCGTCGCGGCCGACACGGAGATCATGGGGGATCGGATCGAGGCAGGCACCTTCCTGATGGCGTGCGGCATCGCGGGCGGTGAAGTCGAACTCGTGGGTGTGCGGTTGGAACACCTCGAGATGGTGGGAGTGAAGCTCGGCGACATGGGGATGCGCGTCTCGCCGACGCCCGACGGCATCTGGGCGCAAGCCACTGAGCCGTTGCGCGCGGTCGACATCGCCACGCTGCCCTACCCGGGCTTCGCGACCGACTTCATGCCGATGGCGGTCGCCGTGCTCGCCGGCAGTATCGGCACCGGCATCGTGACCGAGAACGTGTTCGACAATCGCCTGGCGTTCGTGGAGGAGCTGGCCCGAATGGGCGCGGATATCCGTCATGAGGGCCGCCACGCAGTCGTGCGGGGGCGGCCCCGCCTCTCGGGCGCGCCGGTCCGCGCGTTCGACGTCCGGGCCGGTGCCGCGCTGGCCCTCGCCGGAATGAAAGCCGACGGCGAGACGATCGTCCACGACTGGCACCACGTCGACCGTGGCTACCCCGATCTCGTCGGTGCTCTCTCGAGTCTCGGCGCCGACATCGAAAGGGTGTAGTCAGGCGTCGCGTGCTGCGAGCTCGGCGCGCAGTCGTTCGACCTCCGCCGCGAGACTCAACGCGTACTCCTCCGACCGTGCCGCCGTGTCGCGCAGGAACGCCGTATCGATTTCCATCTGCTCCACGAATCGATACGCGGCCGGGGGCGCGTCGCCGCGCAAGAGTGGAAACCGTTGACCGGTCGACACGCTGATCGTGCGGGAGTCCATGAGACATGTCGTGAAGGCGCGGCGAGGAAGGCGGGAGTGGTTGACGCCCGACCGATGAATCAGCCAGTTGTGGAACATCACCATCTCACCGCGCGCGACCGGCAGACTGCGTACCCGGTCGGGCGGGCAATGGCGCGCCGCCGCTTCCGGCGCGAGTGTGCTGCCAAGCGTCGACAGCAGCCCGAGTCGGTGGCTTCCCGGTATGACGTCCATGCATCCGCTCTCGGGGGTCGCATCGTCGAGCGCGAGCCACAGCGTGACGAGCGGATCCCGGTCGAGCCCCCACACGGTGCCACCGTCTTGATGCCACGGGAGCACCGTTCCCTGCGCCGCGGGTTTGTTCATCACCATCGCCCGAAAGATCGAGATGTCCGCGTGGGCGCCGTAGGTGCGATCACAGATCTCGGTCACGATCGGCAGCCCGAGCACGTCGCGAAATCGGTCGTCGTGCTCGAGTCCTTGCACCTTGCGGTAGGGCGTGCCGGGCTTCACGAACCCGGTGACGGCCTCGGGAAGGTCGTCGTACTCCCCGCCGGTGTCGGCTTGGAGTCGCACGTGAGGGTTCTCGAACCGTCCTGTGGCCAGATCGTCGGCGCGGGCTCCGAGTGCGATCGCCACGTCGTCGCCGACGACGCGCCCGAGCGAGACGATGCCGTCTCGGTCGAACGTGTCCCAGTCGATCGTGTTCACGTCCACTGTTCGCCTTGTCTCTGGGGTCGCAGCGCGACACGTCGATAGTGTCCGGAGCATCATGCACGCCGCCACGATCGTCGCTCGCAACTACCTACCGTACGCGCGCGTCCTCGCGGAGTCGTTCCTCCGCCATCACCCGGGAGCGCGGTTCACGACACTCCTGTTGGATGGCGACGAGGACGATCGACGGGCTGCAGGCATCGCGGGCGATCTGCTCCTGATCGACGAGATCGGGCTCGACGCGGCGCAGTGGCACTCGATGGCCGCTATGTACTCGGTGATGGAGTTCGCGACCGCGGTGAAGCCCGCGCTGTTACGGACGCTGGTGCGAGCCGAAGCGCAGACGAACGATGACGCCGTGGTGTACCTCGACCCGGATATCGAGGTCGTGGCGCCATTCCCGGAGGTCTTCGCCGCGGCTCGTGAGCACGGCATTGCCCTCACGCCGCACGTGCTCCAACCGATGCCGCGCGACGGCCGGGAGCCGAGCGAAGAAGTGATCCGTCAGTCCGGGATCTTCAATCTCGGCTTTCTCGGTGTGTCGGGCGCGGCCGGTGCCTTCCTCGACTGGTGGCACGAGCGACTCGTCACCGACGCGGTCGTCGATATCCACAGCGGTCTCTTCACCGATCAACGGTGGGTCGATTGGGTACCGGCGCTTTTCCCGCACGTGATTCTCCGCGACCCAGGCCTCAACGTCGCGTACTGGAACCTGCACGAGCGCACGTTGACGACGACGGCGGACGGCGTGATCCTGGCGGGCGCGGCGCCGCTCAAGTTCGTGCACTTCAGCGGCTACGACGCGACGGCACCGTGGCGGCTGTCGTGCCACGCGGGTGATCACCCGCGCGTGCAGATTGGCGACCAGTCGGCGCTGGACCAACTTTGTGACCGCTACGGCGCGCGGTTGGTAGACCAGGGCCTGGGCGGCGTGGCGCCCCTGTACGGGTACGACATTTCCATCGGCGGTATGCATCTGGATCCGATCGTCCGGAAAGGGTTCCGACAGAGCGTGATGGCCGCGCGGGTCGATCACGGCGCCGCGCCGCCGGACCCGTTTTTGGCCGCGGATATCGATGCGTTCGTGGGGTGGCTGGACGAGTCCGTGGTCGGGCCCACGTCGGCCCGCCTCAGCGCATGGACCGTTGCGCTCTACGACGATCGGCCCGATCTGCAGCAGGCGTTTCCGGACCTTGCGGTGGCCGATGCGTATCGCTTCCGTCATTGGCTCAACCACGAGCCGGGCGCGGTCGCGCTGCGACGCCGGATCGGGTTGGAGCCGCTCGACGACGGCGCGACGCGGGCCGAGCCGTCGAGCCAACGCGAAGTCGGCGGCTGGAACGTGGTCGGATACATGAACAGCGAGATGGGTGTCGGCGAAGCGGGTCGACGGATCACCGCGGCCGTCGAGGGACTCGGGATCCCGACCCAGATGGTGAGCCTCAACGCCGGTCGCACACGGAATGCGCATCCGACGCATCTACCGATCGACCGCGCGCTCCGCTACGTCGACAGCATCTATTGCGTCAATGCCGATGTGGTCTCCGCGGTCAGTGGTGCACTCGAACATCCCGAGCGACGACGCGGAGACGCGCGGCGCTTCGGGTTCTGGTTCTGGGAACTCGCGGTGTTCCCGGAGCAATTCGCGTCGTCGTTCGAGCTGTTCGACGAGATCTGGGCAGCGAGCGAGTTCACGCGCGACGCGATCGCCGCGGTCTCTCCGGTTCCGGTGCGGCTCGTTCCGCTTCCCGTGGTCGCTCCGAGCCGGCCCACTCCGTTCCGACGCGAGCACGTGGGGCTGCCGACCGGATTCGTGTTCCTCAACCTCTTCGACTTCAACTCGGTGGTGGAGCGCAAGAACCCCTTTGACCTCATCGCGGTGTACTGCCGCACGTTCGGTCCGGACGACGGCGCTCACCTGGTGATCAAGACGTCGAACGGAGTCGGACACCCGGCCGAGTACGCGCGGATGCTCCGAGCGATCGCGGGCCGTCCGGACGTCCATGCGATCGACGGCCACGTGACGGCCGACGAAGTACAGGCCATGATCGAGCTGAGCGACAGTTTCGTATCGCTCCATCGAAGTGAAGGGTTTGGGTTGAACCTCGCAGCGCCCATGGCCGCCGGTCGAGCGGTGGTCGCGACCGGATACTCGGGCAATATGACGTTCATGGATGCTGGCTCGGCGTACTTGGTCCCGTACACGCCGGTACCCGTCGGGCCGGCGAGTGCGCCTTACGCGCCCGAGGTGATGTGGGCGCAGCCGGATCTGCAGGCGGCGGGGAATGCAATGAGATCGGTGTTCGACGACCGCGACCGTGCCCTGCGGGTGGGGGAAGCGGGGAGAATGCACGTGCTCGAACGTCAGTCGATGGCTCGCACCGCGGCCACGCTCCGTCCGCTGCTCACCGGCCTCGCCGCGCGGCAGCCGAGTCCGGACCACTTCGCGGGGATTGGTTCATGACTCGACGCGCGCTGGTCATCGGCGATGTCGGAGGGCCGGAATATCACGCGGGCGACGAGGCGCTACTCGATGTGACGATCACGGAGCTCCACGCCCGCGGGTACGACGAGATCACCGTGGTGTCCAAAGAGCCCAGCGACACGGCGCGCCGTTACGGCGTCACGGCCATCGCCCCGATCGGATTTTCGGCCGCGACCGGCCCCGAGGCCGACCGCGATCGCGAGCGGCGACTGGGTGCGGTGATCGACGGTGTCGCGGATGACCCCGCGGCCGCCGAGATCCGCCGCGCGGTGGCGGGAGCCGACGCGGTGGTCGTTGCGGGGGGCGGCAACCTTTCGGCATCGTGGCCGGACCTGCTGCTCGAACGCGTGGCCCTGCTACGGCTCGCGACGATGCGGGGTCGTCCGACGGCCCTGGTGAGTCAAACCGTCGGTCCCGTACTCACGCAGCGTCAGTCCGCACTCGTGGCGGCGATGTTCGCCGACGCCGCGTTGGTTGGGGTACGCGAGGCGTCGTCGCGGGATCTTGTGATGGCACTTGCGCCGGAGAGCCACGTTTACGTGCAGGTCGACGATGCGGTCGCGATCCCGCCGCATGCGGTGCCGGTCGAGTTGCCGGCGGAGTTCGTGGCACTGGTCGTGCATCAGTTCTCGACTGAGCCGGGCACCCTGGATCTGATTACGGACCTTGCCCGCTCGCTGCACGAACAATCGGCGCAGCCGGTGGTGCTGTTTCCGAACACGGGGCGGTTCGAGGGCGAGAGCGACGCAAACTCGGACGTCGCGCTCGCCGCGCAACTCGTGGCCCAAGTAGGCGACCCGAAGATCCTGGTCGCCGCGCCACTCCTGACCGGCCGGCAGCTTGGGTCCGCGCTGCGCGATGCGTCGGCAGTGATCTCGACGCGTCTCCATCCCTTGGTGTTCGCGCTGACGGCCCGAGTGCCGGCGATTGCGCTCTCGTCCGACGACTACACCGCGACGAAACTCGACGGCGTACTCCGTCTCGCCGGCCTCTCCGGGTGGCGATTGCCGCTTGCCGCGCTCGGAACGCCGACGGTCGTGGCGCTGTTCCACGAGTTGTGGGATCGCCGGACCGAGGTCTCGGACCACCTGGCGAAGACCACTGCAGGTTGGCGCACTGATCACGACGGCCGCTGGGATGCCATTGCGGCTGCGCTCGCGGGAACGACCGACCGTCCGCTCCTCCCGCCGCCCATGTGCGAATCGCTCGAGCCGCGGTTGACCATGGCAGCAACCATCCAAGCCATCGACGACCGCACCCGTCGTGAGCTCCAAGACGTGCAACGTTCCTTCGCCGCGGCTCAGGAGTACGCGCACTCGCTGCGCACGGTGCTCGATCAGCGCGACATCGAGGTAGCGGGTTTGCGGGTCCACGTCGGCCGGCTGGAACGCGATCTCGCGGGAGCCGAAGCCGCATCGATCCGCGCGGCCGACGAGTTGGTCCACGCCCAACGCAGCGCGGTCGCGGCGCGTGCGCTCAATGCCGAGTTCATTGCCGAACGACCGACTTCGAGCGCGGTGGAGGAGGTGAGTCGGCGCGAACTCGAGGCGATCTACGAGAGGCGCCTGTGGCGCTGGAGCCGGGCGCCGCGGGATGCTTACAGTCGGGTCCGGGCGCTCTGGGGGCGGGCGCGGCGAACGGATCGGTGACGAACCGGGAGCGCGGGAACATCTCCGGTAGAGTCGATGTTCCTACAGCCGGAGGTTCCCGATGCCCACTGACACGATGGAAGCCGGCGTGCTGGAAGCGATCGACGCGATCCGGCCAGCCCTGCAAGCGGACGGTGGCGACATCGTCTTCAAGACCATCGACGAGAACGGTGTTGTCCACGTCGAGTTGGTCGGCGCCTGTGGAACGTGTCCGGTGTCGACGATGACGCTCAAGGCCGGGGTCGAGCGCATCATCATGGATCGCGTTCCGGGCATCACCGAAGTCGTCAACGACTAGTTCCGTACCGTGGCCCGTGATCCCGTCGCGCTGGTCGCGCGCGCCATCACCGGTGATCGTGCCGCGATCGCCAAGTTGATCTCGATGGTCGAGTCCGGTGGCCGCGACGCCGCGGCCGCGGGTGCCGCGCTGTATCCCCACACTGGCCGCGCGTACACCGTCGGGCTCACGGGCGCGCCCGGAGCGGGCAAATCGAGTCTCACCGACGCGCTCATCGGCAGGATTCGCAACGACGGACTCGAGGTAGGCGTACTCGCGATCGATCCGACGAGTCCGTTCAGCGGCGGTGCGATCCTGGGCGACCGCGTGCGGATGCAGGATCACGCGACCGATCCCGGCGTCTACATCCGTTCGATGGCCACACGCGGTCACCTCGGCGGTCTGGCGATTGCCACGCCGCGTGCGGCGCGAGTGCTCGACGCGGCGGGCAAGCCGTGGATCATCGTGGAGACCGTCGGCGTCGGTCAGGTGGAAGTGGAGATCGCCGGCGCGGCCGACACCACCGTCGTGGTCCTGAACCCCGGATGGGGCGACGGGGTGCAGGCAAACAAGGCCGGACTTTTGGAGATCGCCGACCTCTTCGTGGTGAACAAGGCCGACCGCGACGGTGTGGCCGAGACTGTGCGCGACCTGGAGATGATGCTCGACCTCTCCGCCCACTCCGATTGGCGTCCGAAGATCATCCAGACCGTCGCCACGCGCGGGGAAGGCATCGGCGAGCTGTGGGACGCGATTCTCGAGCACCGCGCGTTCCAAGAACTCGAGGGCCGCTTGGAACGCAGGCGCGAGGCGCGACTGCGCGAGGAACTGGCGTCGATCGTGGCCGAGCGATTGCGCGAGCTTGCCCGCGCGGCATGTTCCGGTGATCGCTTCGAAGCACTTTTGGCGTCGGTCCTACGCCGCGATGTCGACCCCGATACCGCCGCCGCCGAACTCCTGGCCCCGACCTGACGCACCGGTAGTGTCCGCGGCTATGGCTGACGAACTCGTACTTCGCGAAACGCATCCCGACGGTGTGGTGGCACTGCGGCTGAACCGACCG
>JANYLF010000115.1 GCA_025357995.1 Acidimicrobiia bacterium
GCTCGTCTCCGTCCCTGAGTTCGCAACCACCACCGCGTCGCCGTCGTGGTCGTAGATACGCAACGTGCCATCTCCGTCGCCCGCGAATGTATAGACCATCGCGGCGTGGTCGGGCGCCAACCCGACCCGCACCTCGCGCCCCGGCGGCAACGTCACGTGCAAGTACGTGACGGGTGAATGCGTCTCGACCGGTCCGGTGACCTCGCCGTACGCACCGGCGATCACGCGCACCGTCACACCATCCGCGTCGACGTGGGGAATCTGGGACGCCAGGAACTCTTGGTAGCGCGGCGGGATCATTTTCTGCGCGGCCGGCAGGTTGACCCACAGTTGGAATCCGTGTTGTCGACCGCCATCGGTGAGCAGCTCACGCGCCGGCATCTCGGAATGGATCACACCCGATCCCGCCGTCATCCACTGCACCGCGCCCGGCCCGATACGACCCGCGTTGCCAGCCGAGTCCTCGTGCTCGACCGCGCCGCTGATCACGTAGGTGACCGTCTCGAACCCGCGATGCGGGTGATCGGGCGCGCCCTTCGCCGCGCCGGGCGCGACGTCGGTCGGTCCCATCTCGTCGAGGAGCAGGAACGGATCCACGAGCGAGAGTCGTGGCGTCGGGAACGGTCGCCGCACCGCGAAGCCGGCGCCCTCGGTCTGTCTGCTCGCCTGGATCGTCGCCATCACCGTACGGGCACTCATCACGAAATTCCTCTCGTCAAGACACTTCTACCCTCAACAACACCCCCGCATTCCCAGATAACTTCCCCGTCCATGGACGCTTTGGCCTTCTACGGACTGGAACCGACCGACGATCGCACGCACTGGCGGCTCCCGGTGATCCCCACGCTGTGTTCGGGGCTGGGCGCACTCTTCGGTGGATGCGGCCTCGGAGCCTGCGTGGAGGCCCTCGAGCAGGTCACGGGAAGACCGCTCGTCTGGGCGACCGGTCAGTACCTCTCGTACGCCCGGCCACCGTCGGTGATCGACATTCGGGTCGACGAAGTGGTGCGCGGTCACCAGATCTCGCAGGCTCGAGCGGTGGCGAGCGTCGGCGACGACGAGATCCTCACCGTCAATGCCGCGCTCGGCCACCGCGACGTGCCCCACATCGGGCAGTGGGCCGACATGCCCGTGGTGCCACCGCCGATGGAGTGTCCACCCCGCGAGCCGATGGACCGGCCCGACGCGTCGATCATGGACCGCATCGACATGCGGATGGCCAACGCCCGCCCGTTCGACGAGCTCGACGGCACCCCCGGTAACGGTCGGTGTGCACTCTGGGTCCGGCTTCCCGGCCTGCTCGAGCTCTCGGCCGCCACGCTTTCCATCGTGGGCGACTACGTGCCGATGGGCATCTCGCAGGCACTCGGCAAGCGCGCCGGTGGCAACAGCCTCGACAACACCTTGCGCGTGGCCCGCCGCGTGCAGACCGAGTGGATCCTCGCCGATATTCGGGTCCACGCCATCGCCGACGGTTTCGGCCACGGCCTTGTGCACCTGTGGGCGGAGGACGGAACCTTGCTCGGCACCGCGAGTCAATCAACGATCGTGCGCAACTGGCGCGAAAACCCACCGGAGGCATCGAAGCCATGACCGATCTGTCGACCACCGCTCCGCAACGTTGGGGCATCACGATCCCGCTGGCGGGAGTGCCGCTGATGGAACACAAGGAATGGTTCCGCGAGCTCGTCGATCTCGGCTTCACCGATGTGTGGTCCGCCGAGACCAACGGAACCGATGCGTTCACGCCCCTCGTGCTCGCGGCGGTGTGGGCACCGACGCTGCGGCTCGGTCAGGCGATCGTGCCGGTGTACACCCGCGGTCCGGCGCTGCTCGCGCAGTCGATCGCGACGCTTGCCGACATCGCGCCCGGACGCGCCGTCCTCGGGATCGGATCGTCGAGCAATGTGATCGTGGAACGCTGGAACGGCATACCGTTCGAGAAGCCGTACCAACGGGTGCGTGACACCGTTCGCTTCTTGCGCGCCGCGCTCGCGGGCGAGAAGGTCACTGAGGAGTACGAGACGTTCGCAGTGAAGGGCTTCCGTCTCGGCATCCGGTTGCCGGAGCCACCGACGATTCTCGTGGCGGCGCTCCGCGAGGGCATGTTGAAACTCGCCGGCCGCGAGGCCGACGGCGCCATCGTCAACTGGCTCTCGGCCGAAGACGTGCGCACCGTCGCACCGATCGTCGGCGCGGGCAAGGAAGTGGCCGCCCGCATCTTCGTGATTCCCACCGAGGACCGCGACGCGGTGCGAGGCTTGGGCCGTCGCATGATTGCGGAGTACATGAACGTTCCCGTCTACGCGGCGTTCCACGAATGGATCGGCCGCGGCGACGCGCTCCGTCCGATGTGGGACGCGTGGAAGGCCGGCGATCGGGCCGGCGCCACCGAGGTCATCCCCGATCACGTACTCGACGAGCTCATCGTGTGGGGCTCCCCGGAGAAATGTGCCGAGGGTGTGCGCGCCTACGCTGACAACGGCATCACCACTCCCGCGCCGATGATCATCGCCGATCCCGCGACCGCGAAGACCACGATGCGGGCCCTCGCGAAGCTGAAGCCGTAGCGCACCATGCCCAGGCCGATGACCCAGGAATGGCTCGATCAAGTGGTCGAGGACGTGATCGACCCGGATCAGAGGATCATCGATCCGCATCACCACCTGTGGCCGGTGGGCGGCGTGCTGCCGTACGGCATCGCCGAACTCGTCGCCGACGTCCGCAGCGGTCACCGCGTGGACCAGACCGTGTTCATGGAATGCGGTGCGGCGTATCTCGCCGACGGGCCGAAGCACCTCCGATCCACGGGCGAGACCGCATTCGTCGCCGGGGTGGCCGGCGCGGATCCGTCGAAGGTGATCCGCGGCATCGTGGCCCACGTGGATCTCACCGACGCCGAACATCTCGACGAGGTCCTCGACGCGCACATTGCGATCGGCAACGGATTGGTGCGCGGCATCCGCCACGGTGGCGCTCGGGACCCGGACCCGCGCTCATTGATGATCGCGGGTGACGCGCCCGAAGGGCTCTACACCGACCCTGCGTTCCGCGCGGGCGTCGCGCATCTCGGCGCGCGGGGCCTGACCTACGACACGTGGCACTACCACCACCAGAACCGTGACTTCGCGGCGCTCGCCCGCGCGGTGCCCGACACGATGATGGTGCTCGATCATTTCGGTACACCGCTCGGCGTCGCGGCGTATGCAGACCATCGCGAGGAGATCTTCGAGCAGTGGCTGCTCGACATTGCGGAGATCGCTCGATGCGACAACGTCGTCGCGAAGATCGGCGGAATGGCCATGCCGGACAACGGGTTCGGCTGGCACACGGCGCCGCGTCCACCCACGTCCGCCGAGTTCGTCGCCGCGCAGGTCCGCTACTACGTGCACACGATCGAGTGCTTCGGGCCGGAGCGCTGCATGTTCGAGTCCAACTTCCCGATGGACCGCATGTCGCTCTCGTACCGCGTGCTCTGGAACGCCTTCAAGCTGATCGCCGCGCCGTTCTCACCGTCCGAACGCGACGCTATGTTCCACGACACCGCGGCGCGCGTGTACCGGCTGGACGCGTAGTACTCGGTCGCACTGAGCCGGTGCGCGAATCAGCGCGAGCGCCGCGGGAGCGAACGGGCGTATGCAATCGCCCGCGCGACCCAACCCTCCAGCTGACGTTTCGTGCGCAATGCGTCGTCGTCGACGCGGAGCCACCCCGCCATCTCCCGGCCCCGCATGACGCAGACTCGAGCACCCGCGCGCGTGAGTAACCGATCGAGCTGAGTAGGTTCGACCCGCAGCAGGAGTCCGCCCTCGCGACTCACCGCGACCGCCATCTTGGCGTCGACGAGAAACGCCAACCCACCGAACATCCGCTTCTCGGTCACCCCGAGTTCGTCCACCAAGAGCGCCCGGATCCTGTGCGCAAGCTCCTCGTTGTACGCCATCGTCCTCCCTCAGAAGCTGCGGATCGCGTCGCGTGATGTGAGGACTGTCTCGTCGCCGAAGATCTCGAAACCTTCGAGCCCACAGCGGCCGACCATGTAAAGCAGGAGATCGTTCGCGGTTCCGCGCACCGCGACGTCGCCGTGCGCGTGCTCGCGCGTCACGACCAATCCGTCGGGTGAGAAGACAACGAGCCACTCCCCGTCGCCGTCGGTGGCGTGAAGGTGCGCGCGCTCTCCCTTGCCGGTCAGCACGTCGGTGCTCACGGGACCGAAGTTCAACGACGCGACGAGATTGGCGAGCCGTTCGTCGATACCGTCGATCGCGAGCTCGACGTCGATCGCGTTCTGCGCCCCGGTCGCGCTCTGCGCGTCCCATCGATGGATCGTGGTCTCGTGCGCCATCCGCCGCGACCAGAACCGCGCGTGCTGATCAGGCCCCCACGACCACATGTCGTCGTCGGGATCGATCTCGCGCAACGTGGCAGTGAGTTGTGCCGCGCCGGATTCGATCCACTCCGGATACGCGGCCTCGTCGTCGGGCAAGCCGAGATCGAGATCCCCAGGGTTCGCGAACTGGCGAGTGCCAGCGATCGCGAGCACCCAACGGTGCGTGGTGCCGGTGTGCTTCACCAGCTTCGCCATCGTCCATTCCGGGGTTGCGGGCGTCGCAGCCTCGGGGCCAACCGCGCGAGCGGCGGCGGCCAACAATGCGGCCTGGCTCGTGATGACGTCGAGAAACTCCAAGTGCTTCATGGGGGCCGACACTAGAACGCGCAACGCGTCCGGCAGCCTGTCCGATCGCGGATTCTGTCCGGATTTCTTGCGGTTTCGGGTTGACAGTGAACATATGTTCGTTGTGTTCTACGAACTGACGTTTGGGGCGTGGAGTCCCCGGTCGGCGGATACGGAACAGTCGGAATGGGTTCGTGATGGATTGCGACATCACAGTGAGCAGCGAGATCGAGACCTTGTTCGTCGATCCCGTGGGCGACATACGCCGGGCGGTCGACTCCGCACTCGCAGCACTCGACGTCGACGCCATGACCGATGGAGAACTCGCCACCGAGCTTGTGCGCTTGCGCCGTCAGACCGATCGCATCGAATCCGTGTTGACCGAGATGAGCGTGAAAGCCCGCCAACGCGGCGTCGGCCTCACCGCCGGGTACGCGTCGACTCCCGCCTGGCAGTCGTGGCAGACGGGTCAATCCCGTGGCGCGGTCGGCCAGATCATTCGCGCCGGCGAGCTCGTCGAACCCCTCCCCGAGACCGGTCGGCGCTGGCGCGAGGGCGAGATCACGTCCACGGCGGTCGCACTCATCGCCGCCGCGCGCGTCCCCGGGAACGACGACAAGCTGGTCGCGTGTGAGGCCCAGTTCCTTGCGCTGGCGCAACGCCGCGACCACAAGTCTCTGCGCATCGCGACCCAACACTTCGCCGCGCTCGCCCGGGCCGATGGTTCGAGGCCGACCAATCCGGACGGCATCACCCTCTCCCCCGTCGGCGATCGCACTGTCGTGAGCGGCGAGCTGCATTCCGACACGGCCGAGACCGTCACTCACGCACTCCAGGCGTTCACCGTCAAGCCCGACGACGCCGACGATTCCACCCCGGCCGAGCGCCGCGCCGCCGCCCTGGTCCGCATCTGCGAACTCGCCTTGAGGTTCGGCACCGATGCCGGAGGCGCGAAACCGTCGGTGTCGTACGTGGTACGCCGCGCCGAGCCGGGTCAGCCCGCCGAGCCCACCGTCGGGATGTTTACTGGCATCCTCGACCCATGGGATCGCGACCGCATCCTGTGCGACTGCGACTTGTCGCGCATCGTGATCGGGCCCAAGGGCGAGACGCTCGACGTCGGCCGCGCGACCCCCACCTGGCCGACCGCGATCCGCAAGGGAATCGTCGTGCGGGATCAGGGGTGCCAGTGGCCCGGTTGCGAGGTACCTGCGCCATGGTGCGACGCGCACCACTTCGTGCACTGGGAACACGGTGGAATCACCGCGGTCAGCAACGGATTCCTCCTCTGTCGAAGACACCACACGTTCCATCACCGACATCCGGAGTGGAAGATCACCTTCGACGATCAACGCGTGCGCGTGTTCCGACCCGACGGTCGCGAACTCGACCGCGATCCGTGGGCCCACCTCGAACGCGCGGCGTAGCTCACTACGAGAACCGCACTACGAGAACAGGGTGAGTGGATCCTCGCGTTCGATGAGCGATGCGTCGTCGTTGCGGGCCGCGTTGACGCGCGTGCTTACCGGCCACCACTCGAGGAGATCCTCGGGCGCGGGCACCAACAACGGCGCGAGTGCGAATGGGTCACGCACATCCCGGTCGAGCCACTGGGCCCAATCGCGTGCGTCGAGCATCACCGGCATCCGATCGTGCACCGGACGCACCGTCGCGTTCGCCGCCGTCGTGACCACCGCGCAACTCCGCACCCACGGCGCGTGGGGGTCGTCGCGATCGCTCCAGATCTCCGCAAGTCCAGCCATGGCCAGCGGTTCGCCCGTGCGGGCGTGGATGTACACCGGGTGCTTCTTTCCGCCCACGAGGGTCTGCCACTCGTAGAACCCGTCGGCCGGGATGATGCAGCGGCGCCGCTCGAATGCGTGGCGGTACGCGGGCTTCTCGGTCAACGTCTCGGCCCGCGCGTTGATCAGCCGATCGCCGATGGCGAGGTCCTCGGCCCACGACGGCACGAGTCCCCAGCGCATCGGACTGAGGCGGCGACGATCGTCGCGTTCGTAGACAGTGAGCACGTCCGCACGCGGAGCCACGTTGTAGCTCGGAGCAGGATCGTCGTCAATGAGCACGTCGTCGACGTCGAAGTGTTCGGTCAGCAGCCTCGGCGCGCTGGCCTGCACGAATCGACCGCACACGTCAGCGGCGCGCCGGACGATCGGCGACGCGCATCACGAACCGCAGTGCCGACCACGTGTCGTCGATGGCGCAGACCTTGTTATCGACCAGACCCGCGTCGAGGCCGATCTGTTGTACCGGATCGAACGTGAGGTCCGTCGCGACGCAGCTCGTCTTCTTGGGCCACGCCACCCACAGTCCACCGGCCGGTTGCAACGCCCGCGCCATGATCGGGAAGCGACGCGCGAGTTCACGCTCACGCGTCGCGAAGAACAGGATGACGTCGAGCCGACCGCGCGCTTGCGTGCGGATCTCGACATCCGCGGGCAGCGGCTTGAGGGCACGCTCGAACCCGGGCGGTGCCGCGACGAGCGCGACCGTGGCGCCGTCCTTGATGCCCAACTTCTTGGGCAATGGTGTTCCCGAGTACCCCGCCATGCGTCGGTCATCGAATCCCGTTCACCGGCGCGAGTCAACTCGAAGATTTCGACTCCGATGGCTACGTCGGCTGCCCGATGCGGTACCGCCTGAACGCCGGCATCGCGATCGCGAGCACGCCCGCACCGATCACGCACAAGAGACCGCCGGACACCACGGAGAACCCCGGCGACGTCGCCGAGGCCACCAAGCCGCCTTCGAGGTCGCCGAGGCGAGGGCCTCCTGCCACCACCGTGATGTGGATACCGCTCAGGCGGCCCCGCAGCCCCTCCGGGACGGTCGCCTGGAGAATCGTCGAGCGGAAGACCGCAGAGACCACATCGGCTCCACCCGCCACCGCCAACAGCAACAGCGCCAGGACCACGCGGTCGCCCACCAGGCCAAATCCGGCAATCGCCAGGCCCCAGACCATCACCGCGGTCACAATCGCCGCTCCCTGGCGCTGGACCCGGTGCACCCATCCGCTCGTGAGCGCGGCGATCACCGCGCCGATGGACACCGAGGCAAACAGCAGCCCCGCCAGCTCCGGTCCGGCCCCGAAGCGGGTCCGCGCCAAGACGGGAAAGAGCACTCGAGGCATTCCGAAGATCATGGCGATCAGATCGATGAAGAACGTCGCCTGGAGGATGCGTTTCGACCGCAGGTAGGTGAAGCCCTCGCCGAGGCGTCGCCACGATCCCAGCACCTCGAGGTCCGGATCCACCGGTATCGGCGGCCGGGGCCGCATCAGCAGCGCAGCACCGATGGTGCCCGAGAACGAGACAACGTCGATGCCGTAGGCCCACCGGTACCCGAGGCCCCCCACGATGAGACCGCCGAGCGCCGGTCCCACGATTTGGGCGGTGTTCCACATGACTTGATTCAGGGCCAGCGCGGACGGCAACCGATCGGGCGGCACCATGCTGGGCGTCATCGCTGATCGAGTGGCGAGCGAGAACCCACTGAGCCCGGCGACCAAACCCGCGCCCACGTAGACGAGCCACAGTGGGGTGGTCGCCAGAAACGCGCCGGCGAGCAAGAGGCCCGACGCCCCGGCTTGGCCGACTTGGGCGAACAGCAAGAGCCGCCGTCGATCGAACCGGTCGATCCAGGAACCGCCGAAGAGCGACGCCGCCATCAACGGAACCAGTTGCACCAGGCCGATGAGTCCGACGGCCGCCGGGTTGTGCGTGAGCGCGTCGACCTGCAACAGCACCGCGACGAGCGTGATGTTGGAGCCGATTTCCGAGAAGATCTCGCCGGTCCAGAGCAGTCGGAAGTCGCGTTCTCGCAACGGGGCGAGGTCGAGCGCGAGGCCCCGCACGCGCGAACGAAACGTGTCCGAGGGCACCTCCCTTTTCCCGACCATTTCACTCGACTTTTCGAAATGCCGCCGCTAGGGTCGCCGACGTTACGACCCCCGACACGATCCCACTCAAACAAAGACGAGGTGCGAGATGACGTTGCGACTTGGCGACGAGGCCCCTGACTTCACCGCGGAGACCACCGACGGCACGGTGAGCTTCCACGACTACCTCGGCGACAGCTGGGGTCTGCTCTTCTCGCACCCGGCCGACTACACGCCCGTCTGCACCACCGAACTCGGCGAGCTCGCGAGCCGCAAGGGCGAGTTCGATGCGCGCAACGTGAAGCTCATCGGCCTCTCGGTCGACGGCATCGAGTCCCACAAGGGTTGGGCTCCCGACATTGCCGACGTGAAGGGCACCGCACTCAACTATCCGCTCATCGCGGACCCGGATCGCACCGTCTCCACGCTCTACGACATGATCCACCCGGCGATGAACGAGAAGGTGACCGTTCGCTCGGTCTTCGTGGTCGGCCCCGACAAGAAGATCAAGCTCACGCTCACCTACCCCCAGACCACCGGTCGCAACATCGACGAGCTGTTGCGCGTCATCGACTCGATTCAGCTCACCGCGAAGTTCTCGGTTGCGACACCGGTCGATTGGAAGTCGGGCGAGGACGTGATCATCGCGATGTCGGTCTCGGACGATGCGGCCAAGGAGAAGTTCCCCGAGGGTTGGAAGACCGAGAAGCCGTATCTGCGTTGGGTCCCGCAACCGGGGAAGTAACCCCCGGTCGCGAACTCGCGGCTAGGCGTCGATGAAGCGACGCAGCCCGACTATCGCACCGATCGTGCCAATGCCGGCCCCCAGCAACAGCACGATCACGCTGATCTGAAACGCGTCCGACGGACCCACGTACCACCCGTTCCACAGTCCGCCCGTCGTGGACGTGGGGATCACATTGGTGAGGAGCTTCTGGAGTCCCCAGACCGCGCCCACACCGACCATCGCACCGATCAGGCCCTGCACCATGCCCTCGAGCATGAATGGGATCCGCACGAACCAGTTGGACGCGCCGACGAGCTTCATCACTTCGATCTCCCGGCGGCGGGCGTACATCGCGGTCCGAAT
>JANYLF010000160.1 GCA_025357995.1 Acidimicrobiia bacterium
CGCTGCTCTTCGCGGGCCTCGATTGGATGCGCGAGCACGACATTGCGGTAAGCACGCTCCACCCCGCGTCGACGCGCGTGTATCGGAGCGCCGGTTGGGAACTCGCCGGCATGCAGGGCGTATACCACCTCCCTACGCGCACCGCCGCCGCCATCCGCGGTGGCGCAGATCTCGCGGTCGAGCGCTTGGAACCCGAGGACCACCTCGCCGTCCGTGCCTGTTACGACTCCGTCGCGCGACATACCCACGGGTTCGTGGATCGTTCCGAATCGTTCTGGTTGCTCCGCGAGCTGAACCTTCGTGAGGACAGCGTCTTCACCTACGGCGTACATGATGCCGACGGCCTTCGCGGCTACGTGCGTTATCACCAAGAGTCGAGCGCGGGATGGTGGTACCGACTCGTCGTCGACGAATGCATTGCTACAGATCGCGAGACCGCGGCCTCGCTGTGGCGCTTTCTCGGTGGGCATTCGATGCAGGTGCAACAGCTGGAACTCTCCGCTCCGTCCGTCGAACAGATCCTTATGCTCACCGATGAACAAGACGTGACTGCAGTCGCCGAGAATCGCTGGATGGCCCGCATCGTCGATCTCGCGGGTGCCATCTCGGGCCGCGGCTACCCCCGTGAGATCCGCGGCACAACGACCATCCGGGTCAGCGACCCCTGGCCCGGTGGCCCGAACGGCACCTGGGGGATCGAGATTGCCGATGGAGACGCGGTGGTCGAGCCGACGACGAATGACGCAGACATCGCGATCGACGTCGGCGCCTTGAGCGCATTGGCCATTGGCCGGTTCACGGCTGACGCATTGGCGCGGGCGGGACGGCTCCAAGGCTCGCCCGACTCGATCGCGCGACTCGGTGGCATGTTCGCGGCCACGATGCCCCAGATCGCCGACGACTTTTAGCCCGTCGGGGTTTCAGACTCTGGGCGCGAGGGACTTGATGGCGCGGTCGATGGCGCGTCTCGCCATGATGAGGCCTCGCTCGGCGGTCTCCAAGTCCGAGGCCACGCCCGAGCCGTCGCTGGTGCGATAGCGGTCACCGACTACCACGATCCGCTGCGTGAGCTCCTCCAGCGAAGATCGTAAGGTGCTCAGCTCGGCGTGGTCGGAGGCGGCAGTCACGGCCGGAGCCTGGCCAACCACCGACGCCGATGCAACTCGTCCCGTCAATCCGACGGTCCGCCGGTACCATGCCGGAATGCTCGCTCGCCTCGACGTCCGGGACGCGCGCACGGACCTGGCGGAGCGCCTGGGCATCGGCCTCGACCCATCGGCGGCGGATGCGGAAATCAGCGAGACGGTAACTGCGATCGTCGACGATGTGCGCCGTCGTGGTGATGTGGCAGTACGCGAGTACACCCGACGCTTCGATGGACCGCTGCTCGACCACCTGCGGGTCACGGACGCGGAGTGCCGAGCCGCGGTCGACGCGACGTCGATCACGGTGCGCGACGCGCTCGAACTCGCGGCCGAACGCATCAACGAGTACCACAAGCTTCAGGCCGCGATTCCGCCGGTGGGGTACTCAGAGGCCGGCGTGACCGTGACCGAGGCGATTCGGCCGGTTGACCGCGCGGGCCTCTACGTACCGGGTGGTCGGGCCGCGTACCCGTCGACCGTTCTGATGACCAGCATTCCCGCACGGGTCGCCGGCGTGCCCGAACGGGTCCTGTGTGTTCCTCCCGACGTGTCGGGCGCGGTCCCCGCGGTCACGCTCGCGGCCGCGTTCTTGACCGGGGTCACCGAGATCTACCGAGTTGGCGGCGCGCAGGCGATCGCGGCCATGGCGTACGGGACCGAGTCGATTCCCGCGGTCGACGTGATCGTCGGGCCCGGCAACGCGTACGTCGATGCCGCAAAGCGGTTGGTGGCCGGTGCCGGAATCGTCGGAATCGATGGGCCGGCCGGCCCTTCGGAACTCGTCGTGATCGCGGACTCCACCGCGGATCCCATCCAGGTGGCGCTCGATCTCGCGGCGCAAGCCGAACACGGTCCCGGGGGGACGGCCTTTGTGGTGGCGTGGGACGCGACGGTGCTCGACAACGTGATGGATGCGGTGGTGGGGTACCTCGCGACCGCGGACCGCGCCGACGAGATCCAATCCACGCTCACGACGGGCGGGCGGGCCGTACTCGTGCGCGACGTCGAGCAGGCGATCACCGTCGCGAACCTCATCGCGCCGGAACACCTCGAACTCAGCGTGGACCAGGCCGAAGACCTCGTGCCTTCGATCCGCCACGCCGGCGCGGTCTTCGTCGATACGCCCACCGCACTCGGCGATTACGTGGCCGGGGCGAATCACGTGCTTCCCACCGGGCGCGCCGCGCGGTTCGCCAGCGCGTTGCGTGTCGACGATTTCCGCACGCACATGCACGTGGTGCACGCGAACCGGGCCGGGATCGATGCGATCGGTCCCGCCGCGGTCACATTGGCGCGGGCGGAAGGGCTCTCGGCCCACGCCGCGTCGGTCGAACGTCGGATCCGGCCGTGACCCGTCCCGAACCTCGCGGGGACCTTCGATCGCTCTCCGGGTATCATTCGCCCCAGCTCGATGTCGACGTGCGCCTCAACACGAACGAAAGCCCGTTCGCACCGCCGGCGGAATTCGTCGACGCGTGGCTGGCTGGTCTGCGCGCCGCCGCGCTTCATCGGTACCCCGATCGCGCCGCGACCGACCTCCGTGCCGCGATCGCGTCGCGACTCGGTCAGCCGATCGAGCGCGTGTTTCCGGCGAACGGATCGAACGAGGTCCTGCAGACCCTCCTCCTCACCTACGGCGGTCCCGGTCGGCGCGCCCTCGTCTTCGAACCGACGTACGCGCTCCACGCGCACATCGCGCGCATCACAGGGACGGAGGTCATCACCGCGCACCGAAACGACGACTTCGCGATCGACGTCGGTCATGCCGTGGACGTGATCGGGCGCGAACAACCCGATGTGGTGTTCGTGTGTAGCCCCAACAATCCTTCGGGCACCGTTGAGCCGCTCGCCGTGGTGGAAGCGATCTCGGACGCCGCGGACGGCCTCGTTGTCGTGGATGAGGCGTACGGCGAGTTCGCGCCGGAGTCCTCCTTGGCGTTGGTCGACGACGATCGATCGTTGGTGGTCTCGCGGACGTATTCCAAGGTGTGGTCGCTCGCGGGATTGCGTTTGGGATTCGCGGTGGCACCGTCGTGGATCGTGGCCGAGCTCGACAAGGTTGTGTTGCCGTACCACCTCGATGCTGCGACGCAGATCGCGGGCCGTGTCGCGCTCGACTTCGTCGACGAGATGGAAGGCCGCGTCCGCTACCTCATCGAGGAACGGGAGCGGCTCATCGCGGCATTGCGCGAGCAATCCGGTGTCGAAGTGTTTTCGTCCGGCGCGAACTTTGTGTTGTTCCGATGCGTCGGACGCGGCCATGCGGTCTGGGACAGCCTCGTGGCACTCGGAATCTTGGTCCGAGACTTCTCGTCGTGGCCCGGCGTGGAAGATTGTCTCCGCGTCACGATCGGGACCAGGGAAGAAAACGACCAGTTTCTGTCGAGCCTGGCCGCGGTACTGCGCGAGAGTGAGGGATCATGAGTGAACCCGCGGTCCGAACCTCGCACCAGACCCGCCGTACCAACGAGACGCAGATCGCCGTCGATCTGGACCTCGACGGTCGGGGCGAGGCCACTGCGAGTACCGGGATTCCGTTCTTCGATCACATGCTCGAACAGCTCGGCAAGCACGGTGGGTTCGATCTGCGCATCGACGCCACCGGCGATCTCGAGGTCGACACGCACCACACCATCGAAGACGTGGGCATCGTCCTCGGCACTGCGTTCAAGGACGCCGTGGGCGACAAGATCGGGGTCCGGCGTTTTGCTTCGGGTCTCTACCCGCTCGACGAGGCCTTGGTGCAGGTTGCGCTCGACCTGTCGGGCCGACCCTTCCTTGTCTACGACGTTGATCCGATCTCCGAATGGATCGGCACGTTCGATCCGCAACTCGCGGAGGAGTTCTGGCGGGCGTTCGCATTCGCCGCGGGAATCACATTGCACGTGACGTCGATCACGGGACGCAACGGTCACCACGTGATCGAAGCGTCGTTCAAGGGCGTGGCGCGATCGCTTCGAGACGCGATCCGCGTCGAGAGCGACGCGCTGCCTACGACGAAGGGCGCGCTGTAGACCTCTATCCCGCGATCGATCTCCGCGGCGGCAACGCAGTCCGCCTGTTGCGCGGCGACTTCGCCGCCGAAACGATCTACGACGCGAATCCCGTCGCGGTCGCACGCGATTTCGAAGCCCAGGGTGCGCGCTGGATCCACGTCGTGGATCTCGATGCCGCGCGTACCGGGTCGGCCGCGAACTTGGGCGCGATCGAGGCGATCTGCGCGGCGGTGGAGTGTCCGGTCCAAGCCGGCGGGGGAGTGCGATCGGTAGAGGCCGCGGGCGCACTCTTCGGCGCAGGGGTCGAGCGCGTGATCGTGGGCACTGCAGCGGTGGAGAATCCCGATCTCGTCGACGTGCTGTGCCAACTGCATGGCGGTCACGTGGGCGTCGGGCTGGATGCGCACGGCCGCGACGTTGCGGTGCGCGGCTGGGTGGCGGGAAGCGGACGCAATCTGTTGGATCTGGCGCAACGATTCGCGCAGTCCGGGGTTTCCGCGCTTGTCGTCACCGAAATTGGGCGCGACGGAACCCTCGAGGGTCCCGACATCGATCAGCTCGAGGCCGTATTGGCCATCACGGGGACTCCGGTCATCGCGAGCGGTGGGGTGGGAACGCTTGACGACCTGCGGGCTCTGGGCGCCCTGAGTACCGGCCCTCGGCGCCTGCACGGCGCGATCGCGGGGCGGGCGCTCTATGAACGTCGCTTCACGGTGGCCGAGGGAATTCAGGCCTGCGGTGGCGACGGTTTCAACCGGCCGTAATCGGGGGTAGGTTGGGCTGGTGGGCGGACCACCGGGGACCGCCTCGACCGCTGGAGGTGCCGGTGATCGGTGTCATCGACGACGGGTTCTTGAACCGCTACCGCGAGCTTTTGGACGCGGAATCCGCGGCCTTCGACGAGCTGGAACATTCGGTCGAAGAGGGTGACCGCGAGCATTACGAACTCGACTTCGGGACTTGGCGCGAGATCGTCGCCCGTCGCATCGCGTTCCTGGATCGTCACGACCTGATGTCGGCACCAGTCACCACGGCGTAGGACTGAGCGGCGGCCGCGACGCGGCCCTGTCGGGCGGTGCGGTGACCCGAGCGCTCCGAGCCCAGGTCACCACACCGCTTCGATCAGCTACGAGCAGAGGCCGCCCGGATTCGATGCGGCACACCGGTTGCGCTTGAAGGTGTTCCCGCTCCCCGATCCGTCGCTGAAGATGTCGACGGGCGAGTTGTTCGAGAGTCGGTTCTTCTCGATGCGGTTGTTCGTCGGCGCAGTGCCACCGAGGCCAGTCGTGTCCAGGAGGATCAAACCTCCCGAAGGAAGCGCGGACTGGCCGCCGGCCGCGTTGTTGCGCACCGTGTTGTGCTCGACGAGCGTCCCCGTATCACCGAGGATGCCTATCCCGATGCCGGAGAGCGGCGGGGAGTCGGAGCCAGGCGGGCAGGCGTTGTTGTTGGCCGTGACCGTGTTGTCATAGACACTCACCTGTCCGCCGATTCCGGGGGCACCCGTGTCGAGCAGGAAGAGCCCGGCACAGTTGCCGATGAAGGTGTTGTCGTGGATCTTTCCGCCGAGCGAGTCCCGGAAGAGCAGGCCTTCTCCTCGGTTGCGTGCAGAGGTGTTGTGCTCAACGCGCACGTCGGCACCGGGTGATTCGCCGATGTAGAAACCGGCGTCACCGTTGTCGTGCGAGAACGAGTCGGTGTACCGCACGTGCTTCGAGTGGAACGCAAAGATTCCGTACCCGCCATTGCTCCCGAACTCTCCGTCGCGCACGTCGAGCCCGTCGGTGGCGACCGCGAACGCACCGTCCCCGCTCCATCCGACGGACGCGATGCCGTCGATCTTCACTCCCGCCAGGTACGCGGTCGGGGAGAAGTTCTGGTCGACGGATCCGTGAATACAGATGCCGGTCACGAGATCACCCACCGACGCGGGTGCTGCGCCGGTGACAGCGGACGATTCCTGCGCCGGCGACGTGCACGGGGCCTCGTTCACGGTGCCACCCGGCACGAGGATCGTGTGGTGACCGTCGAGCGACACCGGCCGCGAGATGTCGAGGTTCTCGTGGTACGTGCCCGGCGCGATCTCGATCCGTGCACCCGACGGTGCTGCGTTGATCGCTGCTTGAATGGATTGGCCCGGGTGGACGTCGTATGACGCGGCGCCACTCACCGCCGGCTGCGCACCGACGACGAGTCCACTGGTGAGTGTGATCGCCGCCAAGAGATTTCGTGTCTTCATTGCTCTCCCCATTTCGTTATAGCGACGGGCCTACCCAGACGCCGGGGCAAATCCTCGCGCTCGGGGCGGAATGCGGCAAGTGGCGCACTTCGACACAAGGCCGGCTCAGACCGATATCAGCTGTTCGATCCAGGCAAGGGCGAGATCGGCCAGCCGATCGGTGCGGCCCACGAAGAAGTGGGACGCACCCGGAATCGTTGCCGTCGTGCAGTTGACCCACGTGGCGGTCTCGGCCGCCACCTCGGTCGCGTCGCGAAACTCGTCGTGCTCGGCAAGGAGCACCAGCTTCGGACGCGGATCCTGGGCGACCGCTTCCGGACCCCGGCCGAACCGTATTGGCGGCGCCACCGCGATCCAACCGGCGATCTCCGGCTCGCCGACCGACAACACGACGTCGGCGCCGAACGACCACCCGAGCAGGATCAGGGGGACGGCTGTCTTCGGCGCGAAGGCCTCGAGGGCAGCGCTGACGTCGAGATGCTCACCTTCGCCGGCGTCATGGGTTCCGGTGCTGGTGCCGACGCCGCGAAAGTTGAACCGTAAGCAACTCACGCCGGAGGCAGGGAGCGCCCGAAAGAGTTCGGAGATCACGAGAGACTGCATGGTCCCGCCGTGGAGCGGATGGGGATGACACAGCACGGCACGGGCGCGCTCCTCGGAGGCGAGGTTCGTCTCCGCTTCGAGTGTCGCACTGTCGACGGTGACGAGGGACACGCGCGGGCTCACAACGCGTGAGCGTATTCTCCGGCGCTGATGACTGATCCGATCACCCGGTCGACCGCGACCGCCTTCGACGTCGAGACCGCCGTGCGCCGGATCGACGCGGATCGGTACGCCGCGACCATGGCGCACTCGTGGTGGGTCGCACGCGGCCCGAATGGTGGGTACCTCGCCGCCGTCATTCTTCGGGCGCTCGCCGAGACGGTCGGTGATGCGGATCGCCAACCGCGGTCGCTCACGGTGCATTACCTCAGCCCGGCCGGCGCAGGCGACGTCGAGATCGAGACTCGCCGCGAGCGCCAGGGACGCTCGATGACCACGACGTCGGCGCGGGTCACCCAAGCGGGTCGGCTCGTCGCACTGGCGATCGGCGCGTTCTCCACGCCCCGGCCCGGGCCCGAGTTCACCGACAGTGTGATGCCCCAGGTTCCCGGTCCCGAGTCCTACCGTCCGCTCCCACCGCCGCCACCCGAAGCGCCACCGATCGCCAGCCGCTGGGATACCCGGTGGGCCATCGGACATCCGCCGCGACCTGGCTCGCCGCGCGGCGCCCGCGCCGTTGCCGGCGGTTGGATTCGATTGCCGGAGGGGCGCACGGTCGATGCGCTCGTGGCCGCGGCCATGACCGACGGCTGGGTTCCTCCCACGTTCAGTCGCTTCGACGAGCCGGTCATCGTGCCGACGGTCGATCTCACCATTCATTTCCGCACGCAGCTGCCCCATCCGGGGCTCGCACCGGACGACTTCGTGCTGGCCTCGTTCCGTACCACGGTCGCCGCGGGCGGCTTCCTCGAGGAGGATGGCGAGATCTGGGCGCCCGATGGCACCCTCCTCGCACAATCGCGTCAGTTGGCCACGGTCCTGCCGTACGCGCGTCCCGTCAGCTGATGAGGCCCCGGAGTGCGTCGGCGCCGTAGATGGGTTCCACGAGCGAGCGGTAGTCCGGGCCGCGGGTGAGCTGATGGCCACCGTCCACGTTGATGAGCTGGCCGGTGACCCAGGTGGACTCGGGACCCACGAGAAAGCGAGCCGCGGCGGCGATGTCTTCCACCGTCCCGACTCGAGAAATGGGCATGCACGCGAGGTAGTCGTCGAGCACCGGTCCGCCCGCGGTGACGAAACCGACGAGTTCCGTGTCGACGAGACCAGGTCGGATCGCGTTCACGCGTACTCCGCTCGCGCCGAGTTCGACCGCGGCGAGTTGGCAGACGTGGTCGATGCCGGCCTTACCCGGCCCGTAGGCACCGAACCACGGATGGACATTCGAACTGGCGATCGAAGAGATCCCGACGATTATTGCTCTTGATCACGAACAACTGCAACTCTTCAATGTCTTCAAGGGTCGTGAACCGTCGCCCACAGAACTCACATTCTCGGCGGCGCTTTATGGAAGCGCCATCGTTCAACGTCCGGG
>JANYLF010000119.1 GCA_025357995.1 Acidimicrobiia bacterium
CGCAAGTCCTTTCCGGTGAGGTGGATGAACACCGTCTCGAGCGTGGGGGCAGTTGCCGACAGGTCGGTCACGATGAAGCCCGCGGTCTCCGCGACGTCGATGACGCGCGGCAGGATTCCTTCGGTGCGCGCCGTCCAGAGGCGCACCACACCGTCGGCCGCTTCCACGCGCGACGCCTCCGCCACCTGACCGCGCAGCGCCGTCGCGAGTTGTTCGAGATCCCCGACCGCCGTGACCGTGACCATCGCGTCGATCCCGATCGAACGCTTCAGCGCGGCGGGAGTGTCGGCCGCGAGCAAGCGACCGTGATCGATGATCGCGAGCCGATCGCAGAGCTGATCGGCCTCTTCCATGTAGTGGGTGGTGAGGAGGATGGTCTGCCCGTCGCGGTGGAGCTCGCCGAGGATCTCCCACAATGCAATGCGACTCTGCGGATCCAGGCCGGCGGTCGGCTCGTCGAGAAACAGGATCGCCGGGCGGTGCATGATCGCCCGCGCCACCATCAACCGTTGCGCCATCCCTCCGCTCAATGCGAGCACCGGAACGCGCGCCCGGTCGGACAGCCGGAATTGGTCGAGCAAGCGATGCGCTTCGGTCTTCGCCGTCTTCGCAGCCATGCCGAAAAACCGGCCGTGGAAGTACAGGTTTTCGTACACGTCGAGCGAACGGTCGAGGGTGTTCGTCTGCGGCACGACTCCGATCACCTGCTTGGCACGGGTCGGGTGCGCCACCACATCGACACCGTCGACGATCGCGTTCCCACTCGTGGGGATCACCCGCGTGGTCAGCATGCCCGCGGTGGTGGTCTTGCCCGCTCCGTTCGGGCCGAGCAAACCGAAGATCTCGCCCGCGTGCACTTCGAGGTCGAGATGGTCCACCGCGAGAACGTCGCCCGGGTACAGCTTGGTGAGTTGTTCGGTCTGGATGACAACGTCGCTCATACGCCGTCGAAACTAATCGGAGTCCTGTTCATCGGTGAACGAGTTCCCCTAAGGTCGATCGCCATGAACGGGACGCCTCAGCGCATCACGGCCAACGGCATCGATTTCGCGTACCTCGAGGCGGGACCGGCCGACGGCCCGCTCGTCCTCTGCATGCACGGGTTCCCCGACCATGCGCTGACGTGGGATCTCCTCATGCCGCAGCTCGCGGCCGCGGGCTACCACGTGGTGGCACCGTGGTTGCGCGGCTATTCACCCACCGGGCTCGCGCCCGACGGCAACTACGAGTCGGCGTCGGTCGCGCTCGACATCCTCGCACTCGCGGACGCGCTCGCCGGCGACCGCGACGCCGTGCTCATCGGTCACGACTGGGGCGCGATCGCTTCGTACGGAGCAGTGGGTCATGGTCCCGATCGGTTCTCGAAGTTCGTCGCGCTCGCGGTCCCGCACGCGAGCGGGCTGATGCCGACGTTCTTCACGCCGGCGCAGTTGCAGCGCTCGTTCTACGTGTTCCTCTTTCAGACTCCGCTCGCGGAGATGGTGGTTCCCGCCAACGACTACGAGTTCATCGACTACCTCTGGAGCTATTGGTCGCCAGGCCACCCGCCGACCGCGGAGTACATGCGCGCGCTCAAGGACACGCTCGGCACGCCGGGGAGCACCGAAGCCGCGATTGCCTACTACCGCTACACCCTCGGCACCCTCCCCGGAATCCCCGCGTTGGCCGACGTCGGCGCGGCCGCGTCCGGGCCCATGAACGTCCCCACGCTGTATCTCCACGGCATCGATTGCGGTTGCATGGGCGTGGAGTCGGCGAACGAGGAGTTGCTGGCGCCGAACTTCCCCGCCGGATTGGAGATGCACCTCATCCCCCACGCCGGCCACTTCCTCCACCGCGACCAGCCCGAGGTCGTCAACGGCCTCATTCTGGACTTCCTCGCCCACTAACCAACTTGCGTCAATAATCCACCGCCCGGGTGGATTATTGACGCAAGTTGGAGCTACGCGCCGACGAGTTTGTGGAGTTCGGGATACGCCTTGTTCATCGACGCGCCGTCGACGAAGAGCGTGTCGCCGCTCACCCAACGGCCGTCCTCGCTCACGAGGAACAGCGCCGCATCCGCGACGTCTTCGGGTTGACCGGCTCGGCCGAGCGGGGTCGACGCGAGGTAAGCGTCGCGGATGGCGGGCACCACCTGCGTGAAGGCAGTCATGGGTGTGTCGATAAACCCAGGGCCGATCCCCGCTACCCGTACACCCGACGGCCCGAGCTCCATAGCCGCGCACCGCGTCAGCATCTCCACGCCCGCCTTCGCGCAGCAGTACGCGCTCATCCCCTCGGCCGGAACCCGCGCGTTGATCGACACGATGTTCACGATCGCGCCGTGTCCGGCGTCGCGCATGATGCGACCTTCGTGCTTCACCGAGAGCATCACGCCGGTCAGACAGGTGTCGATCACCGCCCGCCACTCGTCGACGGGATGATCGGCAATGAATCCAAACGTTCCGAATCCTGCGGCGTTCACCGCCACGTCCAACCCACCGAACTCGGTCACCGCGCGGGCAACCAGCCGCTCCACATCTGCCTCGACGGTCACGTCGACCTGCTCGGACACGACGGCCGCACCCAGCTCCGCGGCCGCGGCCGCGAGTGCGTCCGGGTTCCGATCTCCGAGCACCACCCGCGCGCCTTCGGTCACGTACCGACGCGCACACGCCAGGCCGATACCTGACGCGCCGCCGGTGATGACCCCGACCTGACCTTCCAATCGATTCGCCACCAATTCGCTCCCCTCGTCGGCAGCGGAGCGTACCGTCGGGCGGGTCGGAGCGATGTCCGACGGTTCGGCGGCCGGGATACCAACCGGTACCGTGAACGGCGTGACCGCGCACCACCACCACCCGGGACCGGCGGCCACGACGAGTCCCACGGCGCGACGGCGGGCCCTGATGCTCGCGCTCCTCGCCAATGCGGCGCTGCTCGTGGTCCAACTCGTAGCTGCGATCGCGTTCGGGTCACTCGCGTTGTTGGCCGATACCGCGCACCTTGCCACCGACGTGGTGGCGCTCGGACTCGCACTCATCGCACTCCTGATGAGCGGACGGCCGGCCACCGCCCGCACCACGTACGGCTGGGAGCGCGCCGAGGTGCTCGCCGCGCTGGCGAACGCGGTCATGCTCGTGGCCGCATCGGGGTGGATCGTGTGGGAAGCGATCAGTCGCTTCTCGCACCCGCACTCCGTCAACGGGTTGGGGGTCGCGTTGATCGGCGGACTCGGGTTCGTCGTGAACGCGGGGAGTGCGGTTGCGGTTGCGCGCGTCAGCGGCCAGAACCTCAACCTGCGCGGCGCGTTCCTCCACCTTGCCTCCGACGCCGTCGCCTCGTGCGGGGTGATCGTCGCGGGGGTCGTGGTCGCGACGACCGACGCCACCTGGGTCGATCCGGCAATCTCGCTGGCCATTACCGCGCTCGTGATCGTCGCGACCGCATCACTGTTGCGCGACACCGCGAGTGTGTTGCTCGAGCGCGCGCCGAGGGGCGTGGACACGACGGCGATCGAGAACGCGCTCGCGGCCGACGCCGACGTCGCGGCAGTGCATCACCTGCACGTGTGGTCCATCGGCTCCGAATCGGCCGCGTTGTCGGCGCACGTGGTGCTCAACGGGGAGCCCACATTGCACGACGCGCAACTCGTGGGCAATCGGCTTCGCGCCGTCGTCCACGATCGCTTCGGCATCGAGCACGCCACGATCGAACTGGAATGCCACGACTGTGCCGACACGGTGCACGGATCCGCGGGCGTCGGCGCGACAGACTGACACCCATGACCGCGATCATCTCCACCGATCTCGCAGACGGCAGCAATCCCGTCGACCCGGTTGACGGCGACCCCCACGACCGTTCCGGAAACGGCCGCGGCCTCTGGATCGTCTTGCTGGTTGCCGCGCTTGCCCTCGGCGGTG
>JANYLF010000231.1 GCA_025357995.1 Acidimicrobiia bacterium
CGGTCGGCGAGGACCAGGTCCAGCATGTGGAACTCACGCGCGACGTCGCGATCCGGTTCAACCACCGGTTCGGCGACACGCTCGTGGTACCCAAAGCCACCGTCGCGCCAGTGGGGGCACGCATCAAGGATCTCCAAAATCCGGACGCGAAGATGAGCAAATCGGTGGAGTCTCCTCAAGGCACGATCCTCGTCCTCGACGATCCGAAGGTCATCGCCAAGAAGGTGAAGTCCGCCGTCACGGACTCCGACACCGCGGTGCGGTTCGACGTCGCGGCAAAGCCTGGCATCTCGAACCTGTTGTCGCTCCTTTCCGTCGCGACCGGTCGCGCGGTTCCCGACCTCGAAGCCGAGTACTCCACGGCGGGCTACGGCACGTTCAAGGGTGCGGTCGCCGACTCGCTGGTCGAGTTCCTGCGTCCCACACGCGAGCGCTACGACGAGTTGGCCGCTGATCCGGCGGAGTTATCGCGACTCCTCGCAATCGGCGCGGCCCGCGCCCAGGAGATCGCCGACACCACGATGAAGCGCGTGCGCGCCGCGACCGGCCTGCTCCCGCCCGTTCGCTGAGGCCGCGCGTTTCAGTCGTTGTCCATGATGGTGACGGTGGCGGAGTCGTCGCCAACGACGGCACCATCCACATGGTCGAGCTTCACCGTGAACCGTTCCGTGCGTTCGTGCTTCGTGTCGTCGACGATCCCCACATGGATCACACCCACCATCTGACCCGCCGGAATCGTCACCGTTCCCCGACCCCGCACAAAATCCGAACCCGAACGCGCCGAACCACGATGCGTCCGATACTCCACCCTCACATCACGACCACTCAGCGCCGTCAACATCACCACAACATCAACAGACCCATCACCCTCACCCACCCGAGCATCAGCCACCACCACCCGCGGCGCACGATCGTCGTCGATGATCGTCACCGACGCCGTGCCATCACCCACCGTCGCACCCGTCACCGAATCGACCACAATCTGGAACCGCTCCGTCGGCTCATCCAACGCATCCGCCACCACCTCAGCCGGAATCGTGCCCGACACCGCACCCGCCGGAATCGTCACCGTCCCCGCCACCGCCGTGTAATCCGCCGACGTCGCAGAACCCGCAACCGCCCGCCAATGCACCACCACCGGACCCGGTGCCGGACCCGACAACACGATGCCCACCGGCGCCGCCGTCACCCCACCCGTCCCCTCCCGCACCCTCACACCACGAAGATCCAGCTCGGGCAACTTGGGTACGGCGAACGACAGCGGCGTGACCGCACTGGCGCTCGTAATGTCGTCGAGGTCGGCGACACCGAGTCCACACACGCCCGGCGCGCTCGTGCAATCGAGCGCGGCGTTGGTCGTCTGAATATGCGCGGCCGCGGGGAACGTTGTTGTGAACGCGCCGGCGCCGTCGGCGCGCAACGTACGCGCACCGCTCAAATCGCAATCGTCCAAGGAGAGCGCGCCTTGTCGACAGGACGCGATTCCGACGGTCGCGTTTGCCGTGAAGCCAGAGCCGGACACCGCGAGCACTTGGCCGTCGACGAGGTGCGTGGTCGGCGCCACATGCACCGTCGGCGGTGGGGGTGGCACCGAGTTCGGATCGAACGTGACGCGGACCGACCCCGAGTTGGACGGATCCCCGCCGAAACCCTCCAACTCGCCGATCTGCACCACACACGTGGGGGTACTGGCACCACCGCAGTCGACCGGGCTTTGGAATGGCCCACCGATTACGCGGCGGGCCGTAAACGACGCATCGACATGACGCTGCGCGTCGGGCGTGACGATCTGGCCGGAACCACACACCGAGAAGCCCACCGGGTTCTCCGGATTGCCGGAGAACAACGCGCACTCGAGGAGCATGAGAGGCGCGCCGGGCGCGAACCCGTCGCCTTGCACGTGCACCACCTGGCGGTATCCGAGGTTGTCGTGCGGCGTCACCGTCATGGTCGCCGACGGCGGAATCGGCGCGTTCGGATCAAAGGTGAGGGGGAAGCTGAACTGTTCGTAGGAGTGCTGTCCGCTGAGTCGCACCGAGCACTGCACCAACGGATCGCCACAGTCCAGCGGCGTGAAGCCATTCGCCGTGAGTCGATGCACGGGCACATCGATGCTGACCGCTCCGGACGTGTCGGCCACGGCACCGATTCCGGAACAGAATCCCGTCGACGCACTCTCGACGCAGCGCTGCGCGAACACCTGCTCGCCCGGTGCGAAGCCGGTGCCGTTGACCGTGACGACGGCGCGATAGGGCAGGTTGTCGACCGGCGCGGCCGTGACCTGGGGAATTGCGGGCGCGGGGTCGGCCGGGTCGAACGCGAGCGGCGCGCTCGCGTTCAGGCCGAACTCCGCGTCCACCGATTCCGACGCAACGATCGTGCATCCGCCCGCGATGCAATCGATCGCGGTGACCGTTGGCCCGAGATCGCCGGGCGTGAAGGAGAAGGTCGATACCAGCCGGCTCACGTTGACCGTCGTCGTGAAGGTCCCGGTCGCGTCGATCGGACCGACGGACCCGACCGTGTCCGTACAGAACCCGGATTCTCCCGGCGCACACTCGCTCAGGTCGGCGAACGTGCCCGCATCGAATCCGGTGCCGTTCACCGTGACCTGCTGATTGTGGTGTAAGCCCGTTGCGGGCGTCACCGTGATCTTGGGGGTGGCCGGGAGCGGCTGGCTCGGGTCGAACGCGACCGCTCCGGCGGCCGTGTACTCCGGGTTGATCTGGTCGGTCGCGCGCAGCTCACACGCAATCGCGACGCAGTTCGTCGGCGATTGATCGGCGTTGAACGCGCGCAGCCGAACGGTGAACGGCGCGGTGAACGTGCCGTCGGGGTCGACGGTGATCCCCGGATCCGAGAAGCCATTCGAACACAAGCCGCCGACACCACACTCGAGGATCTGGACTCCGTTGCCCGGCACCCATCCCGAACCGTGCACGGACACGACCTGACCTTCGAGGAGTCCCGTGGCGGGGGTCACGTCGATCGTCGCGTTCGGCCTCGGAATCGTCGGGTCGAAGCTCACGGGTGCAGTGGCCACGATGTTGTACGTCGCCGTGTCGAGCGCGACGACCTCACACGATTCCGGAGCGTCGTCACAACGGACCGTGCCCAGCGGAGTGACCAGCGTTCGGAACACCGAGAAGCCGGTCGACAGATTCCCTGATGCGTCGGTAGAGACGCCTTGTTGGGTCGCGAACCCACAGTCGCCGAGCGTGGTGGCGCCCACCGTGCACTCGACCAGCAGGACCGGCGGGATCCCTGTGGTGCCCACCGGCAATCCGCTTCCGGTCACGGTCACATCCGCGACCGGGATGAGACCCACATTCGGGGCGACGGCAATCGTCGCCGCTACCGCCGTGCCGCTGACGGACGCGTGCCGCAGTTTGGTGGCGAGTGACTTGCCCGCAAGCAAAGACGATGCGGGCGCGCCGGACGATATTGCGGGCTTCGGCACGGTCGGACTCGTCGGACTCGCCACACTCGGCGTTCCGGTTGCGGCGGCGATCCCACTCCCCGTGGCTATCGGCGCCACCATCAGCGCGACCGCTACGAGTACTCCCTGCCCCAGGACCTTGCGCATCCCGACCTCCCCGTCGTGGGCCGCACCATAACGGGTGATACGTCCGGAAGGAAGCGCCGGTTCCAGCAGTCTCGACGGTCAGTCTCGACGGTCGGTGCGCGACCGTCAGTGGTCGGCGGCGTCCAAGACCCGCAGGACTGCGGGCGGAATCGTTGCGTCGGCGAACTGATCGGGATGGTGGTGGAGCTCGGACCACACGGCCGCTTCCTCGGGTCCGCCCACGGCCCGAATCTCGACGGCCCCGATGACGTCGTGGCACTGATACGTGCCGAGGGGCCCTCGCCAGCGGGGACTTCCTGCCCAGCCGCGGCTGCGCGTGTTGCCGACCACGGTCGCCGCCACGGTGGCCGCGACACGGCCGAGCACATCGAGGTGGGCGTCGAACTTGCCGACGTCGTGAAGGAGCGCGGCCTGTACCCAGACGCGGTCGGTCTCGGCGGGGAGTTCGGCCGCGACGATCCGCGCACTCTGCACGAGGTGGCGTCGATCCGTGTTCGACAGGCGAGCGAACAACGCGTACGCGGCGGGCGACACCAGCGACTCGGCCCAGATCTCGTCGGCCGGACTCGGTGGCCGCCGCGACAACGAGGTGAAGAAGCGCCGGACGTAGTGCCCGATCACGACACGATGATTCCGTCCAGCACATGCACGAACGGTGTGATGATCGTGTCGATGATCCCGGTCCAGATAAACAACGCGAAGAGCACGATCAATCCGTAGGGACGGAGCTGGTACCAGCGGGCCCGCCACGCGTCCGGCATGAAGAGTTCGAAGATCGCGGAACCGTCGAGTGGTGGGATCGGGAGGAGATTGAACAGGCCGAGGAACACGTTGACGACCGCGAACGAATACGCGATCACGAACCCGATCGGGAGACTGCTGCGCACGTTCAGCACCGTCAACCGACTCGGGAGCTGCAACAACGCCGCTTGCAGACCGAGGTCCATCCGCGTGAAGAAGAAGTGGGCCACCCCGGCGCCGATCGCCGCCAGGATGAAGTTGGTCGTGGGGCCGGCGAGACTCACGAACACCATCTGCTCACGCGGTTTACGCAACTGGCGGGGGTTGACCGGTACCGGCTTGGCCCAACCGATCACCGGGATACCGGTGAGCGCACCCATCGCCGGGAGGATGATCGAGCCGAA
>JANYLF010000237.1 GCA_025357995.1 Acidimicrobiia bacterium
GGTGACGTTTCCTGGCTTTGCCGAGGTGAAGCGCTCGCTCCGTCAACGCCCCAACCTTGCCGACTCGCTCGGGTAGGTTGCGCGCGGGTCCAAGCCACGTGCCAAGCTGGCAGTACGGAGCAGGACCTGTGCCTCGACCACGCACGACGGGCGTTGGCGCGCGTCTTGCAGGACGCGCACGCGGGCGAGGTCGCGGCCGCGTACGCCTACCGCGGGCACTGGCACTCGATTCGGCGCCAACCCTTAGTGCGAGACGAGATCCGACGGATCGAAGGCACCGAGTGGCATCACCGTTCGTTGGTGAAGTCGCTCCTCGACGAGCTCGGCGCGAAGCCACGACGCCGACGTGAGATCGCAATGTGGACGATCGGACGGTTCTTCGGCGCCCTGTGCTTCGTGAGCTTTCGCTTCGGACCGATGTACGCCGCAGGTCGGCTCGAGGCCATGAACGTCGGGCAGTACGACGACGCACGCCGGTACGCCGAACGCCTCGGCCTCGCCCATTTCGTGCCGTCGCTCCTCGAGATGCGCGAGGAAGAGACCCGTCACGAGGTCTTCTTCGGCGATCAGTGCCGCGGCCATTTCTTGTTACCGATCGCCAGCCGACTCCTCGGCTGGTCGCCGCCAGCGGCGCGGCCGGTCACGGGCTGGGAATAAGCAGCTTGGTGCGGAACAGATCCAGGACCTGATCGAGCGCGTCTCGGGTGGCCTCGCCGGGCTCGTCGATCAGGTCACCCGTCAGCACCGAGTGGTGCTTCGCCTGTTCGCTGTCGGGATGCCCGTCGGCCTGGTCGAGCTCGATGCCTACGAACCCGTCGCCCAACTTCTCGCGGAGAAACTCGAAGCGTTCGCCCGGTACGAACGGATCGCCGTGGAAGCGCATACCCAACACCTTCAGTCCCTCGGCATCACAACGACCGCGCACGATCGCGAGGTCGGCTTCGCTCGTGTCTATCGCGCACTTACGGGCCTTGCCGATGTTGATGGGTTGCGAGGGTTGAGACAGCACGGGTGCGAGCACCAGCTCGTCGACCGCCATCGCCAGCGCGAACCCACCCGTGAAACACATGCCGACTACTCCAACACCTGGGCCACCCGCGCGTTCGTGTTCCTGATGCGCGAGTGCTCGCAGCCAATCGATGATCGGCGCTGAGCTTCCAATCGCGAACGCGGTGAATTCTCGGCTGATGCACACCTGGGTGAAGGTCTTGGCCACGTATCCGGCCTGCGTGAGCTTCGAACCGGCGAACGGATCACGACCGGCGGTGCCAAACAGATCAGGCAGCACGGCGGTGAGACCCATCGCGGCGATGCGATCGGCGAACCCGAGCACGAAGGGCGAAATACCCGGCATCTCCGTGATCACGACGACCACCGGACCGGTGCCCTTGCGGTAGACGTCGTGGGTCATACCCGAGTCAGAGAATGAGAACTTCTCGAACGTGGACAGCTCGCCTTCCGGGGCGCGGCGCATCATGGAACTCTCCTCGGGTCGATCATTGGGATTCTGGCCGATCAGCGCGGTGACGTGCCCGGAGCGACCCAGATCGGCTCTCGCTTCTCCGCGAACGCCCGAGGACCCTCCTCCTGGTCAGGATGGCCCCACATGCCGACGAGCTCGCGCGCACCGGCTCGACACGCATCCGTCAAACCCAGCTCCAGCGCGCCCCACAACGCTCGTTTGGTCGCGGCCAAGGCAGCGGGGGAGTTCCGGGCGATGGTTTCGCCGAGCTCCTGCGCTCGACTTCTCAGCGTGTCGCCATCCGGTACGACCTCGGAGAGGATCCCCAACTCGTACGCGCGGCGCGCGTCGACGCGTTCGTATCGCCCGATGAGCGCCATGCGGGTGATGGCTTCCATCGGTGACTTCTTGGTAAGCGCGATCGTCTCCAAAGCGCTGACCTGACCAATCGATACGTGGGGATCGAGGAACGTGGCTTCGGGTGCGGCGATCACGATGTCGGCATCCGCGACGAAGTGCAGTCCGCCACCCGCGCATACCCCATTGACAGCAGCGATGACCGGCTTGCTCACGTGGTTGTGCCACGCCGTGAGTTTGAGTTCACCATCGCGCGTTCGCGCCGATTGCTCACGCAGCGCGTCTCGATCTCGTGCCAACTGCGCAACGTCGAGGCCAGTTTGAAACGCGCGGCCGGTTCCTGTGTTCACGATGACCCGCACGTCCGGATCGTCGTCGAGCTCCCGCCAGGCACGTTCGAGTTCCGCGAGCATCGTCGCGTTCATCGCGTTGCCGGCGGTTGGCCGATTGAAGACCAACCAGCCGATCGGACCGTAGCGTTCCACGATGAGCGCCTGGTAGGTCACGGCGTGACGATCGCGAAGCTCGCGTCGAACGTGTCGAGCCAGGACAGGAATCGATCGAGACTCTCTCCAGGTCCGGTGATCGTCAGCTCGTCGGCGCTGACGGCCGACGGCTGGACGAGGCCGCTCGCCAAACGCGCGAACGCAAGGTGGGTCGCCGCGAGCGCGACGTCGGCATCGGGCCCGTGCACGTCCGGGGTGAAATGCAGTGCGCCGTGAACGACTCCGATCGTCCCCGACTGGGCGCGATCCGTCACCGTCAGGTTGAGCGTGAACTGCGCGGTGCCGACGCGATCGCCGTTGAGCCGCACCCCCATGAGATCGACGAGCATCTCGGTGGTCATCGCACGCAGCACATCGAGATTCGACGCCATCGAACCGCCCAGACTCGGCGCGCCGTGGCGTAGCTCGTTGGCGCCGGTGAGATAGAAGTCGCGCCACGGACCGGACTCCGATGCGTACCCGAGTTGTTCCAGCACGTCGGCCTGCATGAGCGCAGCGTCGCGGTTGTCCGGCTCGGCAAACACCACGTGGTTGAGTACCTCGGCGGCCCACCGGTACTCGCCGTCGGCGATCGACGTGTTCGCCTTCTCCATCACCGCGGCGGCGCCACCCATGAACTCCACGTACTTGATTGCCGCGTCGACGGGTGCGAGCGCGTGGAGGTGCGCGGGGTTGCCGTCGAACCAGCCGAGGTAGCGCTGATAGACGGCCTTCGCGTTGTGGCTGAGCGTGCCGTAGTAACCGCGGACGTGGTACCGATCATCGAGCCCGGGCGGGGGAGCAAGCGTCTCCGCAATCTCGAGAGGAGTTTCGCCGTGGTTCGCGCGACGCATGGTCTGATCGTGAATCCAGCGATAGGTATCGCGTTGCTCGGCCATGAACTCACGCACCGCCTCGGTGCCGAAGCGTGGCCAGTGATGGCTCATGAACACGATGTCGGTGGTGTCCGCAAACAGACTGATCGACTCGTGGATGTACTTGCTCCAAGCCAGCGCGTCACGAATCTGCGCGCCGCGCGGCGTGTAGACGTTGTGGAGCGTGGAGCTGCAGTTCTCTGCCATACACAGCATGCGGCGATCCGGCAGGTTGATGTTCATCTCCGCCGGCGCTTCGGTATCGGGCGTGTACTGGAACTGAAACCGCACGCCGTCGACGGTCATCTCCTCGCCGGTGAACGTGATCTCGCGCGTCGGTGCGATGAGACCGCTGGTGCCGAGGAGCGGAATGGCCTTGCCGAGGCCGCAGTCGACGTGACCCTGTGGGTCACCGGGGAGGAGTCGTCCGTACATATAGCTCGCGCGTCGCAGCATGGCAGGTCCGGCAACCACGTTCTCCTTGATTGCGGCTTCGAGGAACCCGACGGGCGCAATGACCTGAACCCGGCCGCTCTCCACATCGGCGTCGGTGATGACGCCGCGCACCCCGCCGAAATGGTCCACGTGGCTGTGTGTGTAGATGACGGCGTGCACCGGACGGGCTGGGAGGTGCTGGTGGAGGAGCTCAAGTGCGAACGCCGCGGTCTCGCTCGTAGTGAGCGGGTCGATCACGATCCAACCGGTATCGCCCGCGATGAACGTGATGTTGGAGAGGTCGACACCTCGCACTTGGTAGACGCCATTACCGACGTCGAAGAGGCCATGAATCGCGTTGAGCTTCGCCTGGCGCCACAAACTCGGATTCACCGATGGGGGCGGGTCGCCGGTGATGAACTCCCAATCGGCTGGATCCCACACCGCGTGTCCGAAATCCGGGTGGACGGCCGGCCCCGGCAATGGGGCAATCCGTCCGCGAACGGCATCGGCGAAGTCCTGCTCGTCGACGGCAAGGTCACGTGCGACCGCCGCGTTGGCATTCGCGGTCAGCGCGCTCGCAACCTTGCGATCCACGTTCACGATTGCGACCGTCCCTCCGCCAACATGCGGCCGAGAAGCTACATCGGGTCGTCGGCCTCGCCCATGTGACCCCAGAAGCCGAGCAGCCCGGCCGCCGCCGCGAGGTATAGGCGAGCCGCCTCCGGGTCGGCCGCCACCTGGTCGAGGCAGGCAAGCGTGTACTTCACGATGTGGGCGTCGTGGCGGGCGCTGGCGCGCGTTGCGAGCTCGCTCGGCAATCCGACCAGCTCTGCCGTCGGTGCGTGCCACACCCAGCCGGCCGCGGCGTCACGACCCTGGAGGACCGCATCGTCGAGCACTCCACCCGGATCGGGCAGCGAGACCTCGATCGGGATCGGTCCCGTCGCCAGCGCGGCGATCATGCCCACCACGTAAGTACCCGCGACGTCGACCGCGAGTTGCGGGTTCGCGATCGATCGGCCGACCGCGAGGGCGGCCTGGGGCATCGTGAGGGTGTGCGACCAACCGAAGGGAACGTGTTCAACCGGCCCCATCAGCATTGCTCGCGCCGCAGTACGGAGCAGGACGACGCTCGCTTCGTCGACGCCGACGCCGTCGAGTGCGGGACCGAGGAACTCGGCCGCGACGCCACCGTCGTCGACCTGATGCATGACGGGGAAGATGAACGTGCTCCCGGGAATGCCCATCATGGGAACGCGCTGCAGCGCGCCCGCCAGCGCATGCGCCGATCCGGTGCCGTCGACGGGACGATCTGCGACCCACGAGATGTGGAGTTGGGGATACCGAGCGAGTTCGCGTGCGAGCGGGCGGAGCAATCCCATTGTCGCCTCACCGCGCGGTGCCGCGCGTGGGTATTGGTAGAGGAAGATCGGTGCGTGACCGGCTGCTGCGAGACTGGGAAGCACCGCGGGGCCGAGGAGCGCTGCGACCTCGTGCGGCTGCGTGGCGCGGGCGACGGCGCGCGCCGCGCGATCGGTAGCCTCGAGGTCGGCCGACGCGAGGCCCTTGGCCAGCGCTTCAGCGGCGGCACGAGGGTCGAGTTCGTCCACCGAGGAGTCGTCCAGTTCGGCCGCGGGCTCCGACTCGAACTGCGCAAGGAGAGACGCCAGGCGCAGGCGTGCGGGCTCCCGGCCCTCGGCCGCGACCCAGGGGAGCAGCGCGGCCCGAGCAAGAAGCTCCAGCGGCGCATGGAGGACGAACGAGTTGGCCGGCTCCGCGCGTGGGATTTGCACGCGGTCCGCGGTCAGTCGCACCAGTTCGGCGTCGGATCGCGTCGGCCCACCCAACTCGTCGTAGACGTCAGTGGCGGTCACGGTGTCGGTGGTCGGAGCGGTCATGGTGACTATAGTAGAAGCTAAAGTCAGCTTTAGGTCAAGTGCTCGATCGAATCAGGAGATCTCGGCGTGAATGAGGAGCCATTGGCGATCGGCGCCGTCGCGGACCGCACGGGAATTGCCACCTCGGCGTTGCGGTACTACGAACGCGAAGGCCTGATCTGGTCGATGCGGACCGAAGGCGGCCAGCGCCGCTACGAACGCGACGTGCTGCGTCGGCTCGCATTCATCCGCGTCGCTCAGACCGTGGGCCTCGGCCTCGACGAGATCCGTGCCGCGCTCGCCACGTTGCCGAGCGAACGGACTCCCAATAAGGCGGACTGGGATCGCATCGCCCGCGCCTGGCGTCCCCGACTCGACGATCAGATCGCGTCGCTCGAACGCCTCCGCGACCAGTTGAGCGAGTGCATTGGCTGCGGCTGCCTCTCACTCCGGGCGTGTGCGCTCTACAACCCCGAGGACCGAGCTTCACGTCTCGGAGACGGCCCCCGGTTCCTCCTCGGCGACCTCCCGACGGACATCGACTGATCCTGCCAGACTCCCGTGCCTATGGGAGATGTGCTGCTGACGTTCGACGGTGCGATCGCGACGATCACCAACAACAATTCCGACGCGCACAATGCGTTCGACGACGCCATGGACGCGCAGCTCTTCGCCGCGTTCGCGGAGCTCCGCGGCCGCCCGGATGTACGCGCGATCATCTGGCGCGGCGAGGGCAAGTCGTTCTCGTCCGGCCGTGACGTGTCGTCGATCGGCAACTACCAAGGCGACCTCAGTCACCATGAGTTGATGCGTCGAGGACATCGCGGCATCCAGCAAGTGTGGGACATCGACGCACCGATCATCGTGGCCCACAAGGGCTGGACGATGGGCGGTTCGTGGCAACGGGCGATGCTGTGCGACATTCGCATCGCGGCCGAGGGGGCGCGTTTCCGTCTTCCCGAGCTCACCTACGGCGTCATTCCCGATACCGGCGGCATGGGTGCGCTCTTCCAGATCGCCGGCCACGGACTCGTGAGCGAGTTGATCCTCACCGGGCGCGTGATGCAGGTTGAAGAAGCACTCACCCACGGGATCATCTCGCGCATCGTTGCTCCCGACGCGCTGGACGCGACCGCACTCGAGATCGCCGAGCAAATCGTGGCGATGCCGGCAGTATCGGTGAAGATGGCTCGCTCCATCATCCGCAATCTCGCGGTCCCGCAACTCCGCACGTCGATGGCCGAAGAGATGATCGCCCAGACTTTCATCAGCCGAAGCGACGACATGACCGAACTCCGTGCCGCCCGCGCCGAGGACCGTCCACCGCACTTCACCGGGAGTTGAGGAAACCTTATGAGTCCGCTTCAGGGACTTCCGTCTCCACCTTCCATCGGCGCGAGTGCGCTGCCCGCGGGGACCTACGACGGTGTCGCCGTTGTCGTCACCGGCGCCGGAACAGGTCTCGGCAAGGCGATCGCGAGTGAGTTCGCGCGCCTCGGCGCGAGCATCGTTATCGCGTCCCGCAAGCCGGAGCATCTGGCTGCGGGTCAGGCCGCGATTGAAACCATCGGCGCGCCGGTCCTCACCGTCGAGTGCGACATTCGTGACGCGGACTCGGTCGCGGCCATGTTCGAGGCGGCGAAGAATCGCTTCGGCCTCCCACAGGTCTTGATCAACAACGCCGCCGCGAACTTCCCGGTGCCGGCGGAAGACATGTCGCCGAACGCGTGGCGGACCGTCGTCGACATCACCCTCACTGGTACTGACCACGGCAGCCGCGAGTTCGCGCGTCGGCATCTCGACGCGCAGACGCCCGGATCGATCATCAACGTCGGCGCGTCGTACGCGTGGACCGGTGGTCCGGGGTTCGCACATTCGGCTGCTGCGAAGGCCGGGGTCAAGAACCTCACCGAGACGCTCGCGGTCGAGTGGGGCCCGTACGGCATTCAGGTGAACGGCCTCGTGCCCGGGCTCTTCCCGCACGCCGACATGACCGCCGACATTCAGTCCAATCTCGAACGCACTCACGACAAGGATCCGTGCCAACCCGCGTTGCGCGTCGGTCAGGTGCAGGAACTCGGGTGGGCCGCGACGTTCCTCGCGTCGCCGTACGCACGGTTCATCTCCGGCCACACGCTCGTGGTCGACGGCGCGAACTGGCAACGCCGCTCGCTGACCAACCCACCCGTCGTCAGCGTGCGCGACCAGATGGGCAAGGGTCCGTTCAGCTTCGGTTAGGGGCGGCGGCCGGTGGCGTCGAGCAGGCGGGTCTGGAGCGGCGCGTCGTCGGGCACCGTGCCGCTCGGACCGGCGCCGTACACGCCGATTTGCGGGATCATCGGTATCAAGGGCTCGACCTCGGCCCACACCGCCTCGACCAGGTTTTCGGGCAGCGTCTCGTCGGCACCGATCGCACGAGCGAGATCCCAGGCGTGCAATGCGTAGTCGCCCACGAGAAACCCCAGCATCACGTGGCCCGGGAAATCGCCGGCGGGATGGTGACAGGTTCCTTCCATCGCGCCGTCGACGGCCGCGGCCCGCGCCGCGGCATCGGCCACCTGATTGAACGCGGCGACCGGATCTTCGGGGAATGTGGCGTCGTCGTGGAGAGCTACGGCCTCGGCCGTGGAACAACCGGCGAACAGCGACGCCGCCATGTTGGACCCGGTGACCACGTGCTGGACCAAGTCACGAACCGTCCAACCCTCACACGGAGTGGGCCGGTCCCAATCTCCGGGACCAACAGCACGCAACCGTCGATCGAACTCGGAACGCGCAATCCCCAGAGCCGCGAGCTGATCCATGACCGAACCCTACGCGGCGGCGCCGCGGAGTTCGCGGCATCACATTGCGATTTGAGTCACTCCGCGACGCGGTGCATCTCGTTGCGGTCGGTGTGCGCCATTTCTTTGCCGTCCAGCTTCGCCATCTTCAAAGTCGTCGTCGTGTCGTAGGACCACGAGTCGGCTCCGGTCACGGTGATCGTGGCCTCGTACTTCGTGGTGCTCGCGTGCTCGGCGAGGTATTTGTTCTCCAACACGCCGTAGGTGAGCGAACCGAGTTCGGCGGTCATCGTGAACGACTTCGCGTCGGCGGTGGTGGTGCCACCGGCGATCGCGACGGTTGCGCGCGGCACCATGAAGCAGCGCATCACCTGACCGGCGGCGGCATCCCAGAGCCAATAGCCGACCTCAGTGTGGAACGGGTCGGGCTCGTCGTTGCGCCATGCCGCCATGCGGTAATCGAGGCCGAACAGCTGCTGGCTGCCGTTGTCGACCGGGCCGAACGGGTTGAACGTGATCTTCTCTTTGTAGACCGTGTCACCGATCGCACCCTCGTCGTTGTGGAACGAGACGTCGAGGCCCTTCGTGCCTTCCCAGCTGCCGACAAGGGCGGCAAGGGGTCCGAGCTGCGCGGGAGTTGGTGCGGGCATCAGTGCTCTCCAAAGGTCCGATCGGTTACGAGCCCTGGAATCTACGCGCGACGACGCCTCCGTGCCGAAGGCGGTCAGAGAACGTCTAAGAGTCAGCCATCTTGGCGATCTCGGCCGCCTTGAGCTCGCGGCGCAGGATCTTGCCACTCGGGTTCTTCGGGATGGCGTCGATGAACTCCACCTCGCGCACCTTCTTGTACGGAGCGACCACCGCGGTCACGTGTGCCATGACGCCGGCTTCGTCGAGGGTCGCGCCCGGTTGGCGCACCACGAATGCCTTCGGGAACTCGCCGTCCGCCGTCCCGCTGTTCTTGGGGATGACCGCGACGTCGGCTACCTCTGGATGTTCCATGATCAGCGCCTCCAACTCCGCGGGCGCAATCTGATACCCCTTGTACTTGATCATTTCCTTGGCGCGATCGTGGATCGTCACGTAGCCGTCGACGTCGACCGAGACGATGTCTCCGGTGCGCAGCCACCGGCCGTCGGCATCTTCGCGAATGGTTTCCGCGGTCGCGTCCGGGCGGCCGTAGTAGCCCTGCATGACCTGGGGACCTTTGATCAGTAGCTCACCGATCTCGCCCACGGGCAAGGTCGCGCCGGTATCGAGATCGACCACCTTTTGAATGGTGTCCGGGACGGGTGGACCCACCGTGCCTTCCTTGTCCCGGCCGAGCAAGGAGATGTGGGTGACCGGACTCGCCTCGGTCATGCCGTAGCCCTGCACGACGATCACGTCGAAGCGCTCGGAGACGCGCCGCGCGACGTCGAGCGGCAACGGCGCCGCGCCCGACATGATGTATTTCACGCTCTCCATCTTCACGTCGGCGTCGCTGTTCGCGAGCGCGAGGAGCGCGGGCGGCACCATGAACAGGTTGGTCGCCTGGTGTTCCTCGACGAGGCTCAGGAACCGCGCCGGATCGAACGCGGGCATCGTGATCTGTGTGGCCCCGGCGGCGAGACCCGGCAGCAGCAACACCGCCATGCCGTAGATGTGGAAGAACGGCAGGAACACAATGGTGGTGGAGTAGCCGTCGACGAGCCCGGCCGCGAGCGTCTGGCGCACGTTGCTCGTGAGGTTGAAGTGCGAGAGCATCACGCCCTTCGGCGCGCCCGTGGTGCCCGACGAATAGGGCAGCACTGCGAGGTGCGTCATCGGATCGAACTTGACGGGGTTGACTTCACCCGCCGCGCTCTTCGCAAGGTCCCAGACGTCGGCGGTGAGGTGGAAGTTGGGTGCATCACCCCACACGGCCTTGACCGTCGGCGCGGTGGCCTCCACCGCGAACACGGCTTTCGGCGTGGAGTCCCCGAACTGTTCTTTGATCTCGCGTTCGGTGTAGAGCGGGTTCAAAGTGGTGACGGTGCCGCCCGCGAACAATGTGGCGAGAAACACGATCGCCCACTCGGGGGAGTTGGTGGCCACGATGCCCACGCGGTCGCCCAGGCCGATGCCCTCGTCCTGCAACACGCGCCCGAGCCGACGGGCCGCGGTCACGACTTCCGAGAACGTGTACCGCTCCCCGCTGATCCCGTCGACGAATGCAACCTTGTCGGGATGTCTCTGCGCGGCGGCGACCACGTCGTCGGTAACCGGATGCACCGGGTACGGCGCGAGCGACATCCGAGGCGAGTGTTGGATCGAGTCTGCGTTCATGGTCGGATTCTGACACCTGTGCTCGACAACGTGACGAGACTCATTCGCTCCTGGCCTCGAGCGCGGATCACGGCGGCGAGGCGAGTCACGGGCCGGCGAGGTCGCGAATAGTGTTTTCGCCGTCCACGACTTCGGCTTCTCCGGCGACGGAAAGTGGATCGCGATCGTGGTGGTCGGGCCGGGCATGCTCGCCGACTACACCAAC
>JANYLF010000125.1 GCA_025357995.1 Acidimicrobiia bacterium
CCAAGAAGGCTCCGGCCAAGCGCAAGGCAGCCAAGAAGGCTCCTGCGAAGCGCAAGGCAGCCAAGAAGGCTCCTGCGAAGCGGAAGGCCGCGAAGAAGGCCCCCGCAAAGCGGAAGGCTGCCAAGAAGGCTCCTGCGAAGCGGAAGGCTACGAAGAAGGCAGCGAAGCGCAAGGCTCCCGCGAAGCGGAAGGCTACGAAGAAGGCTGCGAAGAAGAAGGCTCCCGCGAAGCGCAAGGCGACCAAGAAGGCCGCCAAGAAGGCTCCCGCGAAGCGCAAGGCCGCCAAGAAGGCTCCCGCCAAGCGCAAGGCAGCCAAGAAGAGGAAGTAGCGACACCAACACGTCGTTGATTTGGGGGAGGCCGCGAGGCCTCCCCCAAATCGCGTTCAGAGCTCGGTGATGAGTCGGAACGATTCCGCGTGGGCCTGGCGGTTGGGCTGTGCGGCTGCCGCGGCGATCCGCGAACGGAACGCATCCAGCGCGAGTTCCACGTTTGGAGCGTCGGGGTCGATGTCCATTGTCGAGCGCCATTGGCTCCGGTGACACAACAGCGCATTCGCCTTGGCCAACGTCCAACCGTCGATGGACTCCTCGTGGTTCGGCTCGTCGGCCTCGAACAACAAGAGCATGTCGGGGCGGTGCCGCGCGCCGCCGAGCCCGGCAAAGAAGTGTGGGTCACGCGCGGCGACGATGCCGTCGATCGTGAGCCAACCGGCGTGGCGGTGATCGGGGTGCAAACGGTACCGCTGCCATGGGTCGTGGCCGAGAACGATTTGTGGTCGGACCTCGCGAATGATCTGACACACCATGGCGCGCCCGGCGCGGTCGCTCTCCAGCTCACCGTCGACGAATCCGCCGAGGTGCACCGTGGCGTCTGCGAGCATCGTCGCGGCGGTCCGGGCTTCGGTGATGCGCGTGGCGACGAGCTCGTCGACGTTGTCGTCGGCGTTCCATGTTCCCTTGGCACCGTCGGTGAGGATGAGGAAGTGCACGTCGGTGCCGGCGGCGGCCCATTTCGCGAGCGTTGCGCCACATCCGAACTCGATGTCGTCGGGGTGCGCACCGATCGCGAGTGCTCGAAGCGGTGGCGTGAGGGGCGACGTGGTCATCAGCTGAGGAGGTCCTCGGGGATATCGACGTCGTACCCGAGGTCCGCGTCCCGGACCACGCGCACCGTGAGGCCCGCGCGCCGAGCCGTGGCCGCATGCCGACGGGCAGAATCCGGACCGTAGGCGAACTCGAAGACGGGAGAGACCGGGAGCGAGATCACTGGGGTGCCGTCGTCGCGGTGACAGGGGACGATGCTCACGACGGCGGGCGGGTCGGCGGCGAACCGCACCAGAGAACCCGGCCGAGCTCGCGGCAGGTCGGCGTGCGCGACGATGATTCGGACGATACCGAGCGCCGCGAGGTGAGCGCATCCGGCGGCGACGGCACCGTCGAGCCCAGTTCCCGGATCGTCGATGACGGTGTGCGCGGCGATCGCCGGCCAGGTCTTCACCTCGGGTGCCGACGACACGACGACGATCGGGAGCTCGCCCGCCGCGCCTAGCACCGCCGCGGCCATGGTCATCGCGAGGTCGAGGCGTTCGCGGTCGTCGAGCACGGCCGCGAGCCGCGCGTTGCCCGAGGCGAATGCGCGGATCGGGATGACAACGCCCGCGCGTGGCACGGGACCAGGGACGGGCGGCATGGGGCTGCGTATGCTACCGGCCCGTGGAACCGGTCTTCGATGGCGTACGCGGTGTGCTGTACCCCCCGATGCATCTCGGGATCAAGTGGGACATCGCGGGACTCGAGCACATCCCGACCGATGGTCCGGTAATCCTCGCGTCGAGTCACTCGTCGTACCTCGATCCGCTCGCGTTGGGATACTTCGCGACCAAACGCGGTCGTCGGACGCGGTTCCTCACCAAGGACGAGTTGTTCGACAAGCGGGTACTCGGGGGAGTGCTTCGTCGCTGCGGAATGATCTCGGTGAGTCGCGGCACGAGCGCAGCCGCCGGTTCGCTGGTGGAGGCCGAGCAGTCGTTACACGCGGGTCGATGCGTCGCAGTGTTTCCCGAGGGGACGATCTCACTGGACCTCGATCCGATGGTGGGCAAGACGGGCACGGCGCGCCTCGCGGCCGCGACGGGTGCGCCGGTGGTGCCGATCGGGCTGTGGGGATTGCACCGGATTCTGTTCAAGGGTCGCAAACCGCGGTGGCGGTCCGGTATTGCCGAGGTCGTGAGGATCGGTGAACCAATCTCCATTGCCGCGACTGACGACATGCTCGACGCCACGGATCGGATCATGACGGCCATTTGCGCGCAGGTGGGAGCGGCGCGCGCGGCGTATCCGCAGGTGCCCAAACCGGAAGAGGGCGACTGGTGGGTACGCGGTCCCGAGACCGCAGTCTTGCGGAGCTGTCGGACATGACCAGGGTGGCGGTGATCGGCGCGGGATCGTGGGGGACCGCCGTCGGCGCCATTGCGGCGGTCAATGCGGACGCGGTGCTGTGGGCACGCGATTTGGCGGTCGCGGCGCACATCGAAGACCAACATTCCAACCCCGACTACCTGCCCGACATCGATCTACCACCCTCGCTCCACGCGACGTCCGACTTGGTCGAAGCGTGCACAGGCGCGGATGTGGTGGTGATGGGCGTGCCGTCACACGGGTTTCGCAGCGTGCTCGAAGCCGCCGCGCCGGTGATCGGGCCCGACGTCCCGATACTCAGCCTGTCGAAGGGCGTGGAGCAGGGGAGCCTGCTGCGGATGACCGAGGTGGTTGCCGACGTCTTGGTCAACCACCGGGCCGACCGCATCGGCGTGTTGACGGGCCCGAACCTGGCGCGTGAGGTCGCGCTCGGCCAGCCCACCGCGTCGGTCGTGGCGATCACCGACCCCACGGTGGCCACCGAGCTGCAACACCTGTTCATGACGTCCACGTTCCGCGTGTACACGAATCCCGATGTGGTGGGGTGCGAGAGCGCCGGCGCGCTCAAGAACGTGATCGCGCTCGCGGCGGGTATCGCGCACGGCTTGGGGTACGGCGACAACACCAAAGCGGCCCTGATCACGCGCGGCTTGGCCGAGCTGGCGCGATTGGGGAGCACGCTCGGTGGCGATCCGATGACCTTCTCCGGACTGGCCGGCATGGGCGACCTCGTGGCCACCTGTACGAGCGACAAGAGCAGAAACCGCACCGTCGGCGTGATGCTCGGTCAAGGACGCAAGTTGGACGACATCGTGACCGAGATGAAGATGGTGGCGGAAGGCGTGAAGAGCACTGCCGCCGTGTTGGAACTCGCCGCCCGTCATGGCGTGGAGATGCCGATCGCGGAGCAGGTGGGCGCGGTGTTGTACGACGACCGGACGCCCGCGGAGATCGTGCCGGCCCTGATGCTGCGCGAGGCGAAGCCGGAACTGCGCGGCGTGCAGTGATCGTCGGCGCGATTGGCAGCGACGGGCGCGCGGTCGTCGACGCACGCGGCGGGTTGCGCGTGGTGGGCGAGGAGTGGACGCTCGACTGGTGGATCGGCGCCGACGATCGGTGGCGCGCCCCGGCGCGCGAGCCGGCCGTACGACATCAGGCGCTCGATGGCGCGCCCGTGGCCGAGACCCGGGTGCGGGTGCCGAAGGGTGACGCGATTCAGCGGGTGTACGGCATCGGGGGCGCAGGCGGTGTGGTGGTGGTCGACGTGGAGAACGCGTCGCCGGCGGCGTGCATCGTGGCGTTCGTGGTACGCGGTGCGACCACACTCGCGTTGGACGGTTCGCGGGTGCTCATCGACGGTCGGGTCGCGTTGATCGTGCCGTTTCCGCCGCCGCGCTGGGACGTGACCGATATCGAGCTGGAGCCCGAACACTGCGGTGCCGAGACGGGACCAGTTCCATCCCGAACATTCGCGACGGGAGCGTTGCGCGCCGCGTTGCTGTTCCCCTTGAGTCATCGGAATCGTCTGCGTATCGGTGTGGTGAGTGGCGACGACGTTCCCGCGCTCGATCTCGCGCAGGTTCCCACGGCGGAAGCCGCGGCGCGCGGCTGGCGCCGCCACCTCGACGGTGCGACGCGCCTCGTCGGCCCCGTCGAACAGGTCGCCGAGATCGACTTCGCACGCAGTCAGGTGCTGCTCGACCCCGACCCGAGCGCGGCAACGACGGCCGCGCTCGAAGATTGGGGCTTCGACGAGCAGGCCGAGTGGGCGTGGCACGGCTTGTCGGTGCGGGACCGGCGCGTCGCTCGCCGGCGAACGGAGCTCCTGATCGATCCCGGTCCGGCCGGAGTATTGCTCCGGGCACGCGACGGTTTGGTGCACGATGTTGACGACGGCCTGGAGCTCTTCCACGTGCCGCCCGCGCCGGGGGTGGATCTGGAGGTGCACGATGCCTGCACACGCCACGGTCGCATCTCGTTCGCCCTGCGGTGGCACGGCGAGCATCCTGCGCTGTTGTGGGAGCTCGCCGATGCGCCCCGCGCGGTCGAGTTACGAGTTCCGGTTTTGGCCCCCGGCTGGTCATCTCAGGACGCCGTTGGCGAGACCCTCCTGCGCGCCACCCCCGTGTGATCGGGCTTCGCCCAGGTGTCGAGCCAGGCGCGCCGAGTCAGGGGTCGAGGCGGAGGGTGGCGATGCCGGCGGCGCGGAGTTCGAAGCTGGCTTCGAAGCGGGTCTGCGGGCGGCCGCGTAAGTCGACGAGCCAGCCGCGCGCGGGCGCCTCGTCGAGGTCGATTTCCACAAGCGCCGGCTGCCCGAGGGGATTGAACACGCGCACCTCGAGCCCGCCCGCCTCGCGGCGCACCGCGGAGGTGACGGCCCCGCGAACCTGCAGCGGTCGGCCGGCGGGACGCCGCGAACCACCACCGGCCACGCGCGCGCGTTCGAGTGGCACCAATACGTCGTCGGCGAGCCCGTAGAGATCGGCATCGATCCAGTTCCCGCGGTGAACGGCAACGGCGTAGTCGACGGTGAGCGGACCTTGGAGCTGCGGTCCGTTGAGCGGATCGAGCGGTCCCGCCGGGTTGGGCCGCAGCGCCATTTCCGAACGCGAGAGGTATCCCGTGGCGCGCAAGAGTGTGAGTGCGAGCTCGCGTCCACCGTCGACCAGCTCGTATTCCAAGAGCCCGTCGTGGATCAACGCGAGGCCCTCATTGCCGTCGGACGCGTCGACGAAGCGCCGGGAGACGAACGTGGGAAGCGCCGCTTCGTGCGGACCCCCTTCGGCCGTGAGCCCGCGCTCCACTACTGCGAACGCGCACTCGGCGTGTGAGTTGGTGACCGCGGTCGGCAGTGGGAAGTGCGCGCGCAGGCGGTGATCCCGGCATCGATGGTCGAGCTCGGTACGCACGCGCACGCAGGATTCGCCCGCGCGCAGCTCCAACGTGGTGACCACCTCGGTGAGGAGTTGTTCGTCGCTGCGGCGGCTGCACGAGCGTTCGTTGCCGATGGCGTGGTGGGGCCAGCGGTACCACGTGATCACGCGGAGTTGCGCGCGGATCGGTCCGTGCTCGTGCAACGTGACCGTGACCGCCTCGGGGTGATCGATGACGAGGTCGCGAGCAGGCGGTGAGTAGTTGTACGTATCGCCACCGTCGCCACCGTCTACGAGCCGTCCGAGTCCGGTGGCGACGACACGATCGGCAGCGGAGCCGTCCGTGGTGGTGATCGTGTACGTGCCGGTGTGCGGGTCGACGTCGACGCGGAGGTGTTCGTTCGCGAGCCAGTGCTCGCCGGCGAGGAGCGCGGTCTCCGGACCGGCGCCGTCGGTCGGGATAAACGTGCGCCACCCGAAGCCGGGCACGGCGCCGACTCGCGCGATCACTTCACGGGTTGGCGCGCGCATGACCCGCACTGCGACCGTGATGCCGGCCGCGCCCAGCTCCAGCAACTCCTCGCGGAGCGATTCGAGGTCGGTCACTTCGTCGCCCGGTCCCGCGCTGACGCACGTGAGTGTTGCACCCGCCGCCGTGCGGTCGAGTTCGTAGGACGCGACACGCGATCCCGCGAGCTCGGGACCGCGCATCATTTCGGTGATGAGCGAGATCTGTTCACCCGTGACCGTGGTCGCAAACGCGATGCCGCCGAGCGTTTCCACGACCTGTGCCGGCATGGGCGTGTCGTCGTCGACGGCGACGAAGTGCAAAGGGCCGGTTCCTGGCACGCGCAACGAGATCAGCCCGCTGCGCTCGAAGCCGCTGGAGTTGACGACGACGGTCGCACCGCGTGGCGCATCCACAGCATGACCCAACGCGCGGACCGCATCGCGCGCGAGGCCGTCGCCGATTTGGCGGGCTTCTTGGTATCGCACCAAGACCGCGTCGACCACTTCGTCGGCGCTGCACGCACACGACGAATCGTGCGCGCTGTTCAAGACCAACAACTTCCAGCCGAGCTCAAGGAGTCGCTCCGGGTACTGATCGGCCGAAAGCAGCAAGGCGGAAAGGGGCTCGGCGTGACGTTCCATGGCGCGCTCCGCGGCCGCGCACGCACGATGCACGTCGACTCGGTTCGACGCGACGCCCATCAAGACGTTGGCGCGCGCCCCTGACCGCAGTTCGCCTTGCCATGCGCGCAGACCGGTGGACGGTTGGGTGGCGAGATACTCCGGCAGCGACGTGACCTCGAAGCGGTAGTCGTCCTGGACCGCGTTCGCCTCCGCGACGATGCGCCCCAGCCACGGTTGGGGCATCTGATGATCGGTGCCGTTCATCAACAACAGGCCGCTGCCGGGAATGCGCGCGTCGCCGATCTCGCGTTCGTAGTTGGTGGTACGTCCGATCAACTCCTTCGCGTCGTCGGGGAGATCGCGGCCATTCGAGTACGACCCGTAGAGGTACTCGGCGCGCACGCGTGAACCGTCGGGCGCATCCCACCAGAACGCGCTCTGCGTGACCTCCAACGGCACGCCGCGCCAGACGATCGCGTGCTCGAGCCCGGCCTCGCGCAGGATCTGGGGCATCTGGGCGACGTGACCGAACATGTCGGGTAGGTATCCCACCTCCATCGGTCCGCCAAAATCGGTGGCGCGCCGAATTCCCATTTGCAGATCGCGGACGATCGTCTCGCCCGACACCATGAACTCGTCCATGAGAATCATCCACGGACCGATGGAGAGGCGATTGCTCGCCGCGAGCCGACCGAGTGCGGCCGCCGCCTCGGGCCGCACCTCGAGGTAGTCGTCGAGCACCGCGGTCTGTCCGTCGAGCAGGAAACGGGCGTAGGAAAGGTCGTGTTCGAGGAGCGGCAGAAGCTCGTCGAGCAACTTCACCAGCCGAATACGAAATGCTTGGAACGGCAAATACCATTCCCGATCCCAATGCGTATGCGGAACGATCGCGACGACGGTCGGTTGGTCCATCACGGAATTCTAGAAGAGATCCTGGAACGTCTTGGCGAAGAGGTAGGCGTCGCCGGGCCAGCGGGCACTGACATAGCGGCCGTCGTCCACTACGAACGCAGGAGCGTCGTCGGTGGCGGTGCCGCGTCGGCGGAGTTCGCGCGGGCCGCGCTCGAACTGACGCTCGGGATCGACCAACGAGGCGCGCACCTCGTCCTCCACGTACGCGGGATAGGTGCGGTAGTAGCGACCGCGCCGCCATGCCGTCGCGAAGAACGCGGATCGCTCCATGTACTTCGGCAGGCAAGTGGTGCGTACGTCGGCCAGAACGCTGCGACCATCGGCCGCCCGGGCGCGTGCCAACACGAGGACGCCGTGGCAGATCGCGCCGACGGGACGGTCGAGCGCCCAGAAGCGCCCCACCTGCTCGGCCAGGTCGGTGCTGCCCAGGTACTGGCGCATGCGCGGCGCGTGCCCGCCCGCGAGGAGCAGACCGTCGAACTGCGCAACATCGAGGTCGCCCCATCGCAACGGGGTGACGAGCGACGCCGCGCGTTCGAAGTCGCGGTAGAACGCGATGGGCTCCGGCTCCGCGCCGAGTTGGCCGAACACCACACCCGTGATGAGGAGCGGATCCGCGTAGGGCACGCGACCGTGCTCGGTGGCAATGACCACTTCGTGGCCCGCGTCGGTGAGCAGACGCCACGGGACCGCCACCTCGGTGACGTCGAATCCCTCGTCGGGGAGGGGCATCAGGATCGTTGCCATCGGTCCTTCTCGTCGGTCGCGGGTCCCGCAAGGTATCCGTATCGAGGGCGTCACCCGACGGTCAGGATCCGGCCGTCCGCGCTTCACACACCGGGTGTCAGGGCGAAACACCCTGTCCGTACGGTCCCTCCATCGGGAACGAGAAACTTCCGCGATACACCTGCAACGGGGCCTGTGCGATCGCTGATGACACTGGGAGGAATTACGTGAGCTCAAAGCTCAAGCGTTTGTCACTCGTTGTTTTGCTGATGACGGTGCTCGTCGCGGTGTTCGCCTCGCCGGCCTTCGCGGCCGATGCGCCCAAACCCGTGTACCAAACGCCTGCGGTCTCGCCGGGTGACGTGGCCGTGAGCCTGAATCTCTTGTGGGTGGTGTTAGGAGCGGTACTGGTCATTTTCATGCAGGCCGGGTTCGCATTGGTCGAAACCGGATTCTGTCGAGCAAAACACGCCGCGCACGTGGTGTCGACGAACTTCGCGATCTTCGGATTGGGATTCGTCGGCTTCTTCATCGTGGGCTACGGACTGATGTTCGGTGGCTTCAGCTACCCGGGCTACTTCGGCATGGACGGCGCCACCGGCGGCCCCTTGATCGGCAGTGGGCACTGGGTGTTCCTGTGGCACGGCGGGTTTGCGCTGACCAATCTGCACGGGCTGAAGAACGCCGCGCCGGTTGCCGCGTTCTTCCTCTACATGGTTGCGTTCATGGACACGACCGGAACGATCCCGACGGGCTCCATGGCCGAGCGCTGGAAGTGGAAAGCGTTCGTCGGGTGGGGCTTGTTCGTCGGTGCGGTGTTCTACCCGTTGTTCGGTGCATGGACCTGGGGCGGCGGCTGGCTGAGCCAGCTCGGCAACAGCATGCACTGGGGCTTCGGGTACGTGGACTTCGCCGGCTCCGGTGTGGTGCACGCCATGGGTGGTGTCGCCGGATTGGCCGGCGCGATGGTCCTCGGGCCACGCATCGGACGCTTCGGTGCCGACGGGAAACCACGCACGCTCGGTGCGCACAACATCCCGATGGCGTTCCTCGGAACGTTCATCCTGCTCGTCGGCTGGTTCGGCTTCAACGCCGCCTCCACCTTCGGTGCGACCGACGTGCGGTTCGCAGTCGTCGCGGTGAACACGGCACTTGCCGCGGCGTTCGGCGCCACGGTGGCGATGTTCTACGTGATGAAGCGGATGGGCAAGCCCGACCCGGCATGATGGCCAACGGCATGCTCGCCGGTCTGGTGGCCATCACCGCCCCGTGTGCCTTCGTGCAACCGTGGGCCGCCGCGGTCATCGGCAGCATCGCCGCGATCATCGTGGTCGAGTCGGTGTTCTTCTTCGAGCGCCGTGGCATCGACGACCCGGTGGGTGCCATCTCCGTCCACGGTGTGTGCGGCATCTTCGGTGTCTTGAGCATCGGGATCTTCTCCAGCGGCGAATACGGCGCGGGATGGAACCTGACGACGGCGGGTGCCGCGTCGAAGGCCTCGGGTGTCACCGGAATTCTGTACGACGCCGACCTCGGCTTCCGCCAGCTGCTCTCACAGGCTGCCGGTGCGCTGGTGATCTGCACGGTGATGTTCGGACTTGCGCTCGCCTTCTTCAAGATCCAGAACAAGATGATGAAGGGTGGCATCCGGCCGACGGCCGAGGTCGAACTCCAGGGTCTCGACCTGCCGGAGATGGGTGTCCTCGCCTACGACAACTTCCAGACCAACGACCTGGAGATCGTAGGGAGCGAAGGTCCGGAGATGGAGTTCTCCGGCGGTCGGTCACCGGATCCAACGATCGGTCGTTAGCCCCCAGCAACGATCGGACGCGACGCGGAGGCCGGGCAATGTTGCCCGGCCTCCGTCGTCGGCGTACACCAAGATGTTCGCGGTTACGCGGGAGTCTTGAATCCCTGCCGGTCGAGGTAGGTCTTCCACTTGATCTCGTCGAACGCCGGGTCGTCGGCTTCGAGGACCGAGCGGGCCATGTTCGACAACGCGGCCGGGCCCGTGCCGCACGGGGGCGACGGTGGGTCGATCTGGACGTCGATGTTGAATTCCAGGTCCTTGTCCACGATCTCTCCGGACAAGCTCGCGCCGAGGTTCAGCGCGTACTGGTCGCGACGCGTGAGGTACCACGAGTCACCCGGACTGCCGGGACCTTCCGGCGGCGCGCCGAGGAATCGCCACTCGAGGAACCGCAGGATCGACGTGTGGTCGTAGGCGCGGCCGTCGACGAGGCCGCGGTGGGCGTACGGCGACGCGATCACCGACGGGACTCGGTACCCGGCCTGCGAGAAGTCTTCCTGGTCGACGGCATTGGCGCGATCGTCCGGGAAGTGGGGTGGTGCGACGTGGTCGTAGAAGCCACCCCACTCGTCGTACGTCGAGACGTAGAGGCCGTGGTCCCAATGCACAGACTGGGCGAAGGACTTGAAGACATCGCGCTGGAAGGCTTGGCCGCCGCGCACGTCGGCGAGCGGGTGGTCGTCGTTCTCGCCCGCACCGAAGAACGAGGGATCGATCATCGCCACGTGGGGCAACGTCCCGTTCGCGCAGTCGGTGAAGTAGTCGGCAATAGGTGCCACGAATGGGTTCATCCGTGCGCCGTACAACGCGGCGAACGGGAGGTCGGAGTAGTAGTACTTCGCCGACACGTTCGCGGCGGCGAGCTTCTCCCAGATGATCGGCCAGTCGAAGCCGTTCCCGGTCGGGAACGCGTTCGTCTTGTTGCCGCCCGACTGCGCCCCGTGGAGGTAGTGGCGGTTGGGCCACGTGGGTCCGAGGAGTGAGCAGTGATAGTCGTCGAACGTCGTGAAGCGCTTGGTGAACTCCTGCGTGAACGGAAGATCGGCGCCTTCGTAGTACCCGATGGGCAGCAGATCGTCGTTCGCGGTCGGCGCCAGGAAACCGAAGTCGCGTTGCGCGCGGCCGGCGTTCCAACCGTGGTTCGGGTCCGACTGGTCGCAGCCGCGGTACGGGTTGGTGAGGTAGTTCCAACCGATCATGTGTTGGGTCGATTGCGGACCGGTCGGGCTGTTGACGGTGGCCTGGTTGTTCGCGTTGATGAAGAAATACTTGCCGTACCGCGCGCGCCCGGCCTCGAGGTAGGCCTGGTCGGCCCCGAGCCAACCGAGCCAGTGGTCGAAGGACCGGTTCTCCATCATCACGATGACGACGGTGTCGATCGGCGAATCCGACGCGAGGCCGTCGAGGATCGTGGCCCCGTGTTCGTATCCTGGCGGGAAGAGGGTCTTGCAGCCGGGCAACGCGGTCAACGCGGCCAGCGCACCACCCGTCACGCCGGCGCGCTTCAAGAACTGTCTCCGGTCGAGCTCCACCTGTCCACCTCCCAGCAGGGGACCATTGTGCCCGATTTGCGCGGGTCCCGAAAACGCCGACCCGTAGGCTTGTGCCGATGCACCCCCACGAGCTGGCGCAGGCCTCGGTGTTTCTCGACTACGACGGCACGATCAGCACGGCCGATACCGGCGTTCACCTCCTCGTTCGGCTCGGCACACCCGGTTGGCGCGAGGTCGAGGCCGAGTACATCGCCGGAGAGATCGGAAGCCGCGTTTGCCTGCTGGACGAGTGGGATCTGCTGCCCGCCGACCGCGAGCTGCTCGACGCGACCGCGGCGGAGGTGCCGATCGACCCGGATGTGGATGCGCTCGTGAGCGATCTCCTGCGTGCCGGTGCCGAGGTCACGATCGTGTCCGATGGTTTCGGGTTCTACGTGGAGCGCTCGGTCGGCCATCTCGGGATACCGATCGTCACGAATCGCGTGAACTGGGAGACCGGCGCACTCGAGTTTCCGCATGAGGACCGGTGCTGCGCGTGTTCGAGTTGCGGGACGTGCAAGCAGGCACCGATCAAAGACGCGAAGCGGCGGGGACGGACGACGGTCCTCGTCGGCGACGGCACGAGTGACCGAAAGGCCGCCGCCTTGGCCGATATCGTGTACGCGAAGGATGGACTCGCGCAGTGGTGTGCGGCGTTCGGACTCGGTTTTCGCCCGTTCTGTGGTCTGGACGACGTCCGCGCCACATTGTTCGAGCGGCAGTAGGATCGGCGTTGTGCCTACGTACGCGATGTTGAGCACGCTCGGGCCGGGTGGTTGGGCCACGTTGCGGGAGAAGCCCGAACGACTGCACGCCGTCACGGCAGAGGTGGAGGCGATGGGCCTGAAGGTGATCGCGCAGTACGCGCTCATGGGCCAGTGGGACTTCCTCAACATCATCGAAGCGCCCGACGAGGCCACGATGGCCAAGGCCGCCGTCTCACTCGCCGCGCGCGGCACCATGCGCACGACGACGATGCAAGCCATCCCCATCGAAATGCTCATGGAAGCGTTGGAGTCCTAAACCCACCACATGTTGTTGGTGCGGCGGCGTTCTTCCCGCACTTCTTCCAGCGTGAAGACCAGGGGCAGGATCGAGCCGTCGGACCGTCGCCGGATGAGATAGCCGGGACTGGGACCGTCGATGGCCTCCACCACCTCGAAGCCGCGCGCCCACTGTTGATCGAATCTCGATCGCACCTCGACGCGGGTCCCTGATTGCACGGCCGGATCGTAAACCCGCAGACCTGTGCAGTGCCTTGGTACCTTCGACCTGTGACAAACCCCCGTGCCGTCACGGCGCACACCCGTCCGAGTTTGCGCCTCGAGCGCAAGTGTTGGCAGGCGGGCGACCAACTCGTGTGTGGGATCGACGAAGTCGGCCGCGGTGCGTGGGCCGGTCCGGTCACGGTGGCCGCGGTGATCCCGGCGCCCGAGCATTTGAGTGGGATCCGCGATTCCAAGATGCTCACGCCGGACCAGCGGGAGGTTGCCGCGGCCCGGGTGCGTTCTTGGGCGCGGGCCTACGCGATCGGCCACGCGTCGCATGAAGAATGCGACATCCTCGGGATGACGGCCGCGTTGCGTATCGCGGGTCAGCGCGCGTTGCGCCAGCTCGCAGCTCAGGGCTTCGAACCCGACCGCGTGATCCTGGATGGCAACCACGACTACTTGCGCCTTGGCGCGCGGGTCACCACGGTGATCAAAGGCGATGCCACTTCGCTCGCGGTGGCCGCCGCGAGCTGCGTCGCGAAGGTGGAGCGTGACGGGATGATGGCGCAGGAGGCCGAACATTTCCCGGCGTACGGGTTCGAATCGAACCGTGGGTATCCGGCGCCGGTGCACAAGTACGCGCTGCGGGCGTACGGTCCGACCACGATTCACCGCCGTTCGTGGGTGTTCATGGACGACCTCGTGTGGGGTGGGCTTGCCCCGGCACCGGGCCGCCTGTTCTGATCGACTCTCCGCCTCGGGTGTGGGTCAGGGTTCGAAAGCCGACAGGACGTATCCTCCGAGTATGGGTCAGACGATCACGGTCACCGCACGCGCGGGGGCCACTCCATCGGTGCGCTTGTTCGATCTCAACCGCTCGCTCACGGGCATGGAGCTCGAGCGGTACTCGACCGTCGAGGAGGCGAAGGCCAGGGGCGGTCGTCCACCCGATGTGCTCGCGCAGCGCTTGCTCGAAGAGGGCGCGATGAGCGTCACGATCTACTCGAACAGCGTGACGGTGGAGGCGGCCGCGGAGCAGTGGGGAACGTTCGAACCGCGCGTGCAGTATCTGATCGAGCATCTCTTCGAGTACTACGGCGACGATGCCGGTTGGTCGTACGAGGCGCGTGGACTCGTTGCGCCGCCTCCCGTCGACCTCACGGGATTCACCGGGTAGGGAACACTCCTCGGTCGTCCGGGGTTGGAGTTGCGCATGGCTCACACTCCGATGGCGGACGCCGATGCGCTCGCGTTTCTCGCGTCTTTTCCCGCGCACACCGGCAAGTTGGCGACGACCCGACGGGACGGCAGCCCGCACGTTGCGCCGATCTGGTTCGTGGTCGACGACGACGGCTCGATTGTGTTCAACACGGCGGCCGAATCGTTGAAGGGTCGGACCCTGCGCCGCGATCCGCGTGCGGCGCTCTGCGTGGACGACGAAGTGCCGCCGTTCTCGTTCGTGATCGTGACCGGTGTCGTCGAACTCAGCGACGACCCCGACGAGTTGCTCCGGTACGCCACAGCCATCGGTGGCCGGTACATGGGGGCCGACCGCGCCGAGGAGTACGGCGCCCGCAACGGGGTCCCCGGAGAGCTGCTCTGTCGCCTCCGCCCGTCGAAGATCGTTTCCGCTCGGGATGTCGCGGACTGATTGTTTCGCTCGGCCTGGTCACAGGCCGTATACGTGGACGAAGCCATCCTCCTCGGCGATGTACACGTGGCCTCCGGCAATGGCGATGGCGAGG
>JANYLF010000263.1 GCA_025357995.1 Acidimicrobiia bacterium
CCGATACGTATTGAGCTCGTCGCGGAAGTCGTGTACGAGCACATGCAGGGCGATCGTTTCCGTCACACCGCGCGGTTCCAACGATGGCGGTCGGACCGCGAGCCGCCATCCTGCACGTACGCGCAACTCGATACGCCGGTCCCCGTGGCACTGCACGAGGTGTTCGGCGTGTAGGACGAGCCCGGTTACTCCCGGGACCGGACTTGTCCCATTTGGGCGCGGCGGGTCACTCCCAACGCCTCGGTCGTCGCGCAAGTGGTCTGGTAGTGTCGCCGCGCTTCGCCGACGCCAAGGTCGGGGGAGTGGCCTTTCGAGGCCAGGCCAGCGTGGGCCTCGTGCCCACGCGTTTTGTTGACTGGACCCGGTTTCGACCGGATGGAAGGGAGGTGTCCCATGACCGACCGCGTGACGGCAATCCGTGCCGAACTCGAGCCGATTATGGCGAGCCTCGACCTTTCCGTCTACGACCTCACCCTGACCGGCGGCGATCGCCCCACGTTGGCGGTGCTCGTCGATCGCGATGGCGGTGTCGATCTGGACGCCATCGAGACCGCGACCCGCACGATCTCGGCCGCACTCGACGCGATGGATCCCATGCGCGGCCGGTACCTCCTCGAGGTGTCGAGTCCCGGTCTCGAGCGTCCCCTGCGTACCGCCGCACATTTCGCCGCAGCGCTGGATGAAGTCATCACGCTCAAGGCGCGCGATGGCGAGGGTCACCTCCAACGGGTGCGAGGGACGCTGGTCGGTTCCGACGGCGCGGCGCTGACCATTCGTACGGACACCGGCGAGGTCACGGTCGCGCTCGATGTCGTCGAGCAGGCGCGCACCGTGTTCGTGTGGGGTCCCGCGCCGAAGCCGGGCAAGGGGTCTCGTCCCGGCCGGAAGAAGGAGGTCGCGGCGCGATGAGGAGTCGACTGGAGGTGGAGCGGCCATGAATAACGACATGATGGAAGCGCTCTACACGATCGAACGCGAGAAGGGGATCTCGGTCGAGATCATGCTCGAGGCGTTGGCCAACGCGTTGGTCACGGCGTACAAGCGCATGCCGGACGCGGCCGAGGAAGCACTCGTCGAGATCGACATCGAGACTGGTCAGATCAACGTGATCGCGCAAGAGCTCGACGAGGACGGTCACGTCGTCAAGGAATGGGACGACACACCGAAAGACTTCGGGCGCATCGCCGCGCAAACGGCCAAGCAGGTGATCCTGCAAAGGATCCGCGAGGCCGAGCGCGAGATGAAGTACGAGGAGTACGCGGGGCGCGAGGGCGACATCGTGACTGGCATCATCCAGCAGACCGATCAGCGCTACACCCTGCTTGACCTGGGCAAAGTCGAAGCATTGCTGCCCCAGGCAGAGCAGGTGCAGAACGAGCGGTACGACCACGGCAGCCGCCTGAAGGCCTACATCGTCGAGGTGCGCAAGACCGCGAAGGGTCCCCAGATCGTGGTGAGCCGAACCCACCCGGGCCTCGTGAAGCGCCTCTTCGAGTTGGAAGTTCCCGAGCTGCTCGACGGTGTGGTCGAGCTCCGCGCGGTTGCGCGCGAGCCGGGTCACCGCACGAAGATCGCGGTCGCGTCCAACGACCCGAACGTCGACCCAGTCGGCGCGTGTGTCGGCGCGCGCGGTGCACGGGTACGCATGGTCGTCACGGAGCTGCGTGGCGAGAAGGTCGACATCGTTCCCTACACCGAGTCCCCGCAAGACTTCGTGATGAAGGCGCTCGCGCCGGCGCGCGTCCGCGAGGTGCGAATCCACGAAGACACCGGCACCGCCGAGGTCATCGTTCCGGATTTCCAGTTGTCGCTCGCGATCGGTAAGGAAGGTCAGAACGCGCGTCTCGCGGCGCGCCTCACGGGCTGGCGCGTCGACATCAAGAGCGAAACGCAGTTGGCGGAAGAAGAGTCCGGCGGCGGAGTCGAGTACGCCGAGGGCGAGTGGGTGCAGAGCGAGACCGGTGACCTCGTGTGGCAACCGGCGGAGGGCGGCGAGGCAATCTCGGCGGCAGAAGCCGGGTACGCATCGCCGGACGGGATTGCCGGCGCCATCGCGGACGGTGTCGTCGCGACCGATGCGCCCGCCGATGCGCCGATCGATGCGACCGCCGTGACGCCGGCTGACACGCCCGCCGATGCGCCGGCAGCAGTTTCGGAAGCGACCGAGCCCGCGGCAGATGCCGCGCCGCTCGTCGCGGTGAACGATGGCGCCGCGAGCGGCGCCACGGCTGAGGGGGAGACCAGCGAGGAGAGCTGATCCGGTCCGCACCTGCGTCGGGTGTCGACGCCGCGGGCCACTGGGCGATTTTGCTCGCCTGGCCCGGGCTGCTGACATTGCGGGCGACACGCCAACCGGCGACCGGGTGAAGATTGGACGCAACGTTCCGGGTCGAGGTGCGTGGTTGTGTGTTGATCGCGTCGAGTGCTTCGATCAAGCGGTACAGCGTCGAGCAATCAACCGGGCGCTGAGGATCGAGCTCTCGGACCAGGAAGTATCGGCACTCCGTGCGAGACTGCACGGCACGCCCCCGGCGGGGGCACAACCGGACGGCAGAGCGCCGCTCGGTGGAGGGTAAGGACAGAGTTGGCCACCAAGAAGATCAGGGTCTACGAGCTCGCACGGGAGCTGGGCGTCGAGAACCAAGTGGTGCTCGAGCTTTCCGAAGAGCTCAAGATGGGTGTGAAGAGTCACTCATCGAGTATCGACGACCCGTCCGCGGACCGCATCCGGCGTCTGGCCGACAGTCGCGATCTGCGCGGCGAACCGATCGTCGACGAGCCGAAGCCGGAACCCAAGGCGAAAGCGAAGCCGAAGGCCGAGCCCAGCGCCGAGATGGTCGCGCCCGCACCCGTTGTCGAGGTGCCCGATTCCGGCCCGGTGACCACGACCGAGTCCGCCGACGCGGTCGAAGCGCCGACCCGTCCGGTGCCCGCGGAGCCGGAAGCGCCACCCGCGCCCGTGCGGCGCCCGAATGTCGTGCGTTCGACCGGAGGCATCGCGCCCCCGCCCGTGCCGCGTCCGGCTGCGCCGGTCGAGACGAAGCCTGTCGCTCCGACGGCATCGGCGCCGCCTCCCGCTCCGACCTTGGGCGACAAGCCGGCGCCTCCCGCTCCGCCCCTCGTGAGCGCGACGGGCAAGCCGATCCCGCCGCCGCCCGGACAGCGCGTGATTCCGCCGCCTCCCGGGCAACGCACACCTCCCGGTCGCGGCGCGCCCGGTGGTGGCCCGCCCCGCACCGGTGGCGGTCCCGGTGGTTTCAACCGCGGCGCGCCCGGTGGCGGCGGTCCTGGTGGATTCAATCGCAGTGGTCCGGGTGCCGGCGGCCCCGGTGGTGGCGGTCCCGGTGCTCCCGGTGGCGGTCGTGGTGGCCCCGGAGGTGGTCCCGGTGGTTTCAACCGTGGACGCGGTCCGGGCGGGCCGGGCCAACGACCGCGGCGCAAGAAGCGGCGGCGTCGCGGGCTCGAGGATCTCGGGCCGGCTACCGAAGTCGCGCTCACGCCGTCCGATGCACCCATTCCCGAGGGTGAGATTGCGGTGCCTCGCGGTGTCACGATCCAGGAGCTGGCACCGAAGCTGAATCGCACCAGCGCAGACCTCGTGCGCATCTTGTTCGACGCCGGTGAGATGGTCACGAGCACGCAGTCGATGGCCGACGAGATGATCGAACTCATCGCGCAGGAGCTCGGCGCCGAAGTACTGCTCGTCGAGCCCGGTCAAGAGGCCGAGCTGGAACTCCAGGCGCTCCTCGGCGACGACGACGACGAAGATGACGAGGAAGGTCTTCCGGCGCGCGCGCCTGTCATCACGGTGATGGGTCACGTGGACCACGGTAAGACGACCCTGTTGGACACGATCCGTTCCGCAAACGTCGTTTCAGGTGAAGCGGGTGGCATCACCCAGCACATCGGCGCGTACCAAGTGGTCAAGAACGACCGGGCGATCACCTTCATCGACACCCCGGGTCACGAGGCGTTCACCGCAATGCGCAAGCGCGGCGCCGACGCCACCGACGTTGCCGTGCTCGTCGTGGCCGCCGACGATGGCGTGATGCCCCAAACGATCGAAGCGATCAACCACGCTCGCAATGCCGACGTGCCGATCGTGGTGGCGATCACCAAGATCGACCGCGACAATGCAGACGTCAACCGCGTGAAGCAGCAACTCGTGGAGCAAGCGTTGATCCCCGAAGAATGGGGCGGCGACACCGTCGTGAACGAGGTCGCGGCCCCGGCCGGGCTCGGCGTCGACGAACTGCTCGAATCGATCCTGCTCGTCTCGGACCTGTACGACCCGCCGCTCGGCGCGAACCCCGAGGTTCCCGCCCGTGCGTTCGTGTTGGAGTCGAACCTTGATCAAGGTCGTGGTCCGGTGGCCACGGTGCTCGTCGAGCGCGGCACGCTGCGCGTAGGCGACCCGGTGGTGGCCGGTGGCGGATGGGGCAAGGTCCGCGCGATGTTCGACTACACCGGCGCGCAGGTCAAGGAGGC
>JANYLF010000297.1 GCA_025357995.1 Acidimicrobiia bacterium
GAGATACCCGAAGCGCGCGAAGTCCTCGGCGATCGCGTGCACGTACGAGGACGCGACCCATAGGCCGGCCGCGTCGAGGGTGGGCTCCGCGGTCGTCATCCCGATCGGAGCGAACAACCGCGCGCTGAGAAAGTGGAGGTACGCGTCGCCGCGGCCCACGACATCCGCGACGATGCCGGAGATGACGTTCGTCGTACCGCTCGAGTAGTTGAACCGAGTATCGGGCGCCACTGTGAGCGGGCGCGAACGCGCGAACGCGCCGACGTCGCTATTGCCTTCGCCAAACAACATGTCGATCACTTGAGATCCGCCGGCGGTGACGTAGTCCTCGTTCCACGCCAGGCCGTCGCGCATCGCGAGCAGATCCGGCAACGCGATCGCGGCACGCTCATCGTTGCGCCACTCAGGCACGAGACCCGCTTCGCCCAGACGCAGCCGTCCGTCGCCCACCAAGATACCCACGGCCGCGTGCAGCATCGACTTCGCCATGGACCACGAAAGCAGAGGAGTGGTCCGATCGACCGGAATGTCGTCGCCGACCCAGCTCGGGAGCGCATTGGCGTATCGCTCGGCAATCAACCGACCCTGATGCACGACGAGCACGGCGTACGAGGTCTCGTATCGGGCGTCGGTGAACATCTCTCCGACGAGCCCCTCGACGTCGACGCCGGCCGGCCCCTGGCCCCGTCCCCACTCCCCAGTTGGCCAGGACAGGCCGTCGGGCTGTGGTGGGAGTGCGACCAGCGCCGCCTCGGGTTCGACCATGTCGTCACCTTGACACGCGGCCAGCCGCCCGAGCACGTTCGTGGGGTCCAATAACCTCCTCGCACCCGACGAGGAGTGCTCCGTGGACCAACCGATCGCATCGACGACTGCCGGCAAGGTGCGGGGTCTTACCCGCGACGGCATTCACGTCTTCCGCTCCATCCCGTACGCCGCGCCACCCGTGGGCAACTTGCGGTTCCGCCCGCCGGTTCCGCCCGACCCGTGGTCTGATGTGCGCGACGCGACGGAGTTCGGTCCGGTCGCCCCGCAGAATCCGTCGCCGCTCGAAACCATGATGGGCGCGGACGCGCCAGTGATCGACGAACGCGACTCGCTCACGCTGACGGTCTTCACCCCGGCTCTCGACAACGCGCGTCGACCGGTGATGTTCTGGATCCACGGCGGCGCGTTCGTGATCGGCTCCGGATCCAGTCCGATTTACGACGGTTCGCGCTTCGCCGAACACGGCGACGTCGTCGTGGTGAGCATCAACTATCGGCTCGGCGCGTTCGGATTTCTGCACCTCGACCATATCTTCGGCGACGAGTTCGCGAGTTCGGGAAACGCCGGTATCCTCGACCAAGTGCTCGCGCTCGAGTGGGTACGCGACAACATCGCGACCTTCGGTGGCGATCCGGACCAGATCACGATCTTCGGTGAGTCCGCCGGCGGCATGAGTGTCGGCACACTCCTCGGGATGCCCGCGGCACAGGGTCTGTACGCGCGAGCGATCGTGCAGTCGGGCGGGAGTTCGTTCTGCGCCACGAGCGACACCGCGACGGCGATCGCGCGCGAGGTGCTCGAGTTCGCCGAGATCGAGACCGTCGCCGATCTCGAGTGGGCGCCGTTGGAGACGCTGCTGGCCGCACAATCGAAAGTGGCCTCGAGCGGAGCGAGCACCGACATCCCCTTCATGCCCGTCGTCGACGGCACGGCGCTGCCACAACTTCCAATCGACGCGGTGCGCGCCGGGCTCGGCGCCGTGCCCACGCTGATCGGCACCACTCAGGACGAGATGACCCTGTTCACCGTCCTCGACCTCGGAGTGGGCGAGATCAACCCCGATGCGGTCATCGCGGCACTCACCAAGTCGTTCGGTGATCGGGCGGAAGCAGTACAAGCAACCTACGCCGAGATGTATCCCGGCTCGACGCCCATGGACTTGTTGGTGGCGACCGCGACCGACCGCGTCTTCCGCGTCCCGGCCATCCGGCTTGCGGAAGCCGCCGTGGATGCCCGGCCGACGTTCATGTACCTCTTCACGTGGGAGTCGCCGGTGTTCGACGGCAAACTCAAGAGCTGCCACGCGCTCGAGCTCCCGTTCATGTGGGACGCACTCGATCGGCCCGGTCTCTCAATGCTCACCGGCGACGGACCGAACCGCCAACCGATCGCCGATGCCATGCACGCGGCTTGGATTCGCTTCGCCCGCACCGGCGACCCGGGCTGGCCCGCGTACGACATCGATCGGCGCGCCACCCAACGGTTCGACACCACCCTCGAAATCCTCGACGACCCCATGCGCGTCCAACGCGAGCTCTGGGCCCACATCGCGTAGCCCGAACTATTGGACGGTGGCGCCGCCGTCGACCACGAGGGCGTGGCCGACCATGTAGCTCGCGGCGTCGGAGCAGAGCCAGACGATCGCCGCGGCGATCTCGTCGGGAGCGCCGAGCCGGCCCATCGGGACGCCCGCCGTCATGGCGCGCTCCACGCGCTCGTCGCCACCCATGAACCCTTCGAGCATCGGCGTTCGCACGCTCCCCGGACACACGCAATTGACCCGCACACCACGCGGCGCGCACTCGAGCGCGGCTGACTTCGTGAGCCCCACCACTCCGTGCTTGCTCGCAACGTACGCCGGCAACCCGGCGAATCCGACCAAGCCCGCGCCCGACGCGACATTGACGATCGCGCCCGTACCCGCCGCGACCATGACCGGCAGCTCCGCGCGCATCGAGAAGAACACCCCGTCGAGATTCACGGCCATGGTCGAGCGCCACGCGTCGAGCGGATAGTCGACGACGCTTCCCGGGAGTCCGGTCGTGCCCGCATTGTTCACGGCAAAATCGAGCGATCCGAAAGCGGACACGCACGCGGCCACCAGCGCGTCGCACGCGCTGGGATCGGTCACGTCGGTTTCCACGAACACCGCCTCGGCTCCGGCGGCTGCGATCTCGGCGACGACGGCAGCACCCGCTGCGGCCGCTCGGTCGGCGATCACGACCCGCGCCCCGACGCGCGCGAAGGCCAAGGATGTCGCGCGACCCAACCCCGAGGCCGCACCCGTCACCACTCCGGCGCGGCCGCGCAAAGAGTCGGTCACCCGAAGTACTCCCCGCCGTTCACGTCGAGCGTCTGTCCGGTGATCATCCGTGCCATCGACGACGCGAAGAACACGATCGACTCGGCGATGTCCTCCTGGGGCGGTATCTCGCCCAGCGGAATCTCTCGCGTGATCTCGGCGATGGCGTCGTCGCGCGAGATGCCGCGGGACGACGTCTGCCAATCCACGTACATCTGCACATTCGGGCCCCAGATCCAGCCGGGCACGACGGCATTCACCCGGATGCGATCGGCAGCCAGCTCCGTAGCGAGTGACCGGGTCAAAGTGATCAGCGCGCTCTTGCTCGCGGCATATCCCGCTTCGTTCGCACGAATCTTGCGCGCGCTCTGCGATGCGACCATGACGACGCTCCCTCCGCGCACCTTCAGCGCCGGCAGACACGCGCGCGTCATGTTGACCGCACCGTAGAAGTTCACCTCGAAGATCTTGCGCCAGACGTCGAGGTCGACCTCGGCCACCGCTTGGAACGTATCGCCACGGAACGCGCTGTTGACCACGACATCGATCGCGCCGAAAGCATCGAGCGCCGTCGCCGCGATGCGCTCGCAGTCGTCGGGGTGCGTGACACTTCCCGGAACCGCGACGGCACGACCGCCCGCGTCGGTGATCTCCGCGGCGATCGCGTCAAGGCGATCCGCGCTCCGCGCGACCAAGACGACGGAGGCACCTTCACGCGCGAGCGCAACCGCGCCCGCGCGCCCGAGCCCAGGACCCACGCCCGTGACGACCGCGACCTGGCCGTCGACCAGGCCCGGCCGCGTCACTATGCGGCGCCCCCATCGTTGCCACCCGAGGCGGATTCGCCAAGGTGACCGCGACCCGAACGCCGCAGTCCACCGACGATTTCGGCGCAGCCGTACAACACGGACGCAGCGACCGCGGCCGGTCCCGCGACAAGGATCGCGAACAGCCAGTTGAACGAGCTGTCCCCGCCGTCGACGCCGTTCGTGTAGTTCGTGATCCTCGGTAGGTTGCCTATTTTCCCGGCCTGCGCGGGAAACGCGGCCCCGACCAGGAACGCCAACCCCGCTCCCGCTATCAGGACACCGATCGCGATCGCTCGGAGTCTGCCGGCGCGTCCTTTGCTGTCTGCCACCACAAACCCCTTTGTTGATTCCCATGCGATGAGTCGCACTGGGAGGCGACAGGCTGCCAGGATCGCCGCCGACCGGCAACTCGGAGGACCCATGATCAAGCGCATCGGCTTCGTTGCTCGCAACCCCAGCCTCAGCGTCGAGGAATTTCACACCCATTGGCGCGGTCATCACGCCGATGTCGTGGCCGCGAGCCCGGCCGCCGCGGCGCACCTGATCCGGTACGAGCAGCACCGACGCACCGATCGTGACTACGAACGAACCGAGTGCCCATACGACGGCGTTGCGGTCCAGTGGTACGACTCGTGGGATGCCTTCTGGGCGATGCGCGCGGATCCCCGTCACGCCGCCGTGCGCGCCGACTCGGCCGACCTCTTCGGCGACGTGTTGGAGATCTTCACCGGACCCGAGATGGAAGTCATTGCCGGACCGAGGGATCGCGGCGAGCCGATCACCAAACTGATCTGCGGTGTCCGGCACAAGCCAGGGATGGATCTCGACGCGTTCCACAAATACTGGTGGGACGTCCACGGGCCCCTCAACCGCGACACGCCCGCGGTGCGCAAGTACTTCATCCGGTACGAACAGAACCACCGACTCCCCGAGGACTACGACCGCGCCGATTGCGAGCTCGACGGTGTGACGATCGAGTGGTTCCGCAACGCGCGCGACTTCTTCGGCATGGCCGTGGATCCGGACAGTCGCGACGTGATCCGTGCCGACGAGCAGAACTTCCTCGATACCGATCGGCTAGTCTGGCTCCTCACCGGCCCCGAACACGTCGTCCTCGATCGGTTCTAAAGGCCGACCCGCTCCCGAGGCGGAGCTTGCGGAGCCGAGCAGCTCGGGAGCGTCCCGATACGGCACGCGTCCTGCTCATCCGAGCGGACGAGCAGAACTGCACGTGTTACAGCACTAACTCCGCCATGGTGCGGAGGGTGACGGCGTCGCCGTACAGCAGGATCTGGGTGACGCAGGATTCGCGCCACATCTCGAGGTCGTCGCGAATCTTCTCCTTCGGACCGATCAGCGTCGTCTCCTCGATCAGCGAGAGGGGCACCTTCGCCGCGGCCTCCTCTTTCTTCCCCGCCAAGTAAAGATCCTGAATCTCGCGAGCTTCGTTTTCGTAGCCCATACGGCCGAACACGTTGGCGTGAAAGTTCACCTCACGCGCGCCCATGCCGCCGATATAAAGCGCGAGGACCGGCCGTAGCATGTCGGCTGCTTCTTCCACGTTGTCGTGCACGATGACCGGGACCGTCGCGGCGACGGTGAAGTCGTCGAAGGAACGGCGGGCGCCCGGACGCGCGAACCCTTCGGCGAGCGCGTCGCGGTAGAAGCCGTCGACCTTCGGTGAGTAGTAGATCGCGAGCCAACCGTCGGCAATCTCCGCGGTCAGGGCCACGTTCTTCGGTCCCTCGGCCGCAAGGTAGATCGGCAGATCTTCACGAAGCGGGTGAGTGATCGATCGCACCGCCTTCCCGAGCCCGGTGCCGCCCGGATAGGGCAGCGTGTAGTGGTCCCCGGCGTAGGTCACCGGGTCCTTACGCTCCAAGATCTTGCGGATGATCTCCACGTACTCACGCGTGCGCGCGAGCGGCTTCGCGTACGGCTGGCCGTACCACCCCTCCACCACCTGCGGGCCGGACGCGCCAAGACCCAAGATGAACCGACCGTTCGTGAGGTGATCCATCGTGATCGCGGCCATCGCGGTGGCGGTGGGTGTGCGCGCCGACATCTGGATGATCGACGTGCCGAGTTGGATCTTCGTTGTCCCCGACCCGTACCACGCGAGTGGCGTGAGCGCGTCGGATCCGTACGCCTCCGCCGTCCAGCCACTGGTGTAGCCCAGTCGTTCCGCTTCCAGGAGCAGCTCCGCCACTCCCACCGGCGGCTGCGCGCCCCAGTACCCGATCATGTATCCGAGATCCAGCTGCTTGCTCATGGCGCAGGAGAATAGAGCTTGGGATCTACGGAGCGAATTCCACCCGTGTCGAGGCTCGGACGTCGTCACCCACCATGAACCAGACCCAGTGCTCACTGGCAGTCGTGACCGAGACCAGCTCGCACCGATCCCCGGGATCCACTCCGGCGCCGAACTCGATGGTCGCACCCGTGATGCGCCGACCGGAACCCTCACCCGCCATAAACTCTTCGACCGGCACCCAGTACGCGGCGTTGTTCACGTGGTCGAAGACATCGAAGTCGGTGCTACGGAACGCAAAGGCCTCGCGGTCGCCGTCCGCGGGAGGATCGGGATGGATGAGCCGAGCGCTCACCTTGTGTTTCCGCACGCGCTCGCCGTACGCCGCGAAGAACTCGGGCGGCAGCGACACCGGCGCGCCGTTCTCCAAGCTCACGAACACCCAGATCGCCCGTGTCGTCACCAACACGCCGGATTGCAGCGCGGTACGAGCGTCGTTCAATCCGTCGACCCCGGCGATCGTGGTGGTGCGCTCCGCCCACCGACCGCCGACGCCGGTACAGCGCGTGACGACTTCGAGGTCCTCGTAGATCGCGGGGAGGCGACCGATCTCGAACGTCATCCGCCGAAGAATCCAGCCTCGGCCCTCGGGCAGATGCGTCGCGGCCGCGTCCTCCGCCGCCACATCCTGGAGCGATCGCGCCAACGCGTCGAGCCGCAGCCGTCCGCTCGGTGTTGCGTCGCCCAGGCGCACCTTCTGCATCACGGCAAATCGCCGCGAGTCGCCGAACTCCGTCACACGAAGACCTCGGCGAGACTCGTCACCAACGCGTCGACGAAGGCCGGCTCGCCTCGCGGTCCGAGCCCGCGCACCCGAGGTGGCAGCTCCACCTGAACGCCGCCCAGGCGCGACAGGTTCACCGGATTGCGTGGGTGCAAACCGCGCAGTTCGCGTGGAATGGACGCGACATCGTCGACGACTTCGAAACCGTCGAGGTGCGGACGCATCTTCGCGGCCGCCAGCCGGGCAAACTCGCGGTCGGCGCCGCCGACCAGGAGGCGGGTCCAGAAACCCTCGCGTCCGTATCCGTGCACCGATACCACGAGGTCCACGTGCTCGAGGAAGGCACCGAGGTTGGTCGCGACCGCCGGGTCGTAGAGGTGCGACGGTATGTGCCACTGAAGGTCTTCGGGTTGTTCCACCGCGTACAGCGATGCGCCGGTGACCTCGGCCGAACGACGCGCCACCTCGGCGGTTCCTCGTTCCAGCGAGCCTCCGTGCAACGCCATGTACCCCACCCGCCCGCGCAGCTCACACGTCTCGCGCACACCGTCATGCGCGAGCAGCTCGGCGATCATGCGGCGCTCGAGATCCGACGTCGACTCACGCCGCCACACGTCGGCGACGCGCCTGTGACGCACCCGCGTGGGTCGACAGGTCGACCAGAAATGCGGCCACCACGAGCACCCATCCGAATCCGCTCACACCGTCGCCGCGCCGATAACAGAACGCCCACGCCAGCGTGGTCCATGGGAGGAACACGAAGCCGACCAGACCCATCCAGAAATGCTGGAACGCGATCCCCATGCGGTCGGTGAAGAGGAAAACAACTCCGATGGCGAGGCGCGGCGACACCATCGCGAACAAAGCCACCAAACATCCACACCCCATGAGCGAGCACCGTAGGCGAACGGGTGCTACCCAAGTGCGTCCACCAATCGGTCCAGCTCGCGGGGATCATCGGTGGTCGGGACCAACACGAACTCGTCGCAACCGGTGGTTTCGAGGGCGGCAACGGCTTCTCGTAGTGCTCCCGGATCGCTCAACCGACACATCGACGCCATCGCATCGGCCGCGGCATCTCCGAATGTGCTCAGATAATTCCGCGCGTACCCGTGCAGTCGCTCCGGTGCGTCGTCGCCCAGCGCGAACCACGTGGAGGTGGAGAGCCACGGACGCTCCTTGCGACCCGATTTGGTCCACGCGATTCGCACGGCGTCGTTCGTCGACTGGACCGAGTCGATGTCGGGTGCGAGATCGAAGCCGGAGAGGCCATCGGCCCAGCGCGCCGAGCGGGCCAACGACTTCGGGCCCATCGACGCGGTCAGGATCGGCGGGCCGTTGGGCTGTACCGGCGTCGGGCCGATCGGCGGCACGCCATCGATCACGACGTCGCCACGCCATACCGAGCGCATGAGTTCGACCTGCTCGTCGAGTTTCGCGAACCGCGCCGCGGTGGATGCGCCGACCGCCTGATAGTCCTGATCTCTGCCGCCGACTCCGACCCCCAAGGTGAGTCGCCCTTCGGACAACACGTCGATGGTCGCCGCCTGCTTCGCGAGGCGGACGGCGTCGTGGGTGGGCGCGACCGCGATCGTCGAGACGAGTCGAACCCGACGCGTGGCCGCGGCCGCGAACGCCAACGACGTGATCAGATCGTGACTCGGATACGCGACCCGTTCGCCGACCGCCACGCACGAGAACGGACCATCGTCGATACGCGCGCACCACTCCCGAATCGTCGCGCCATCCACGCCGACGACGAATGAGGGAAGAGTCATCCCTAGTTTCATATTGAACTCCCGTACTCCCGTACTCCCGAGGTCCCGAACCGCAGCGAGGAACGAGCGGAGGTGAGCCGCGGCGCAGCG
>JANYLF010000326.1 GCA_025357995.1 Acidimicrobiia bacterium
GGCGTGCTGGGTGTCGCGGAACACGTACGACGTCGTCTGATAGATCGGAACCGCGCGCGCACCCGTGGTGGGGTCGGGTTCGGCCCCGGCGTGCACCTGACGAGTTTCGAAACCCCAATCGGCCATGACTGCTCCTCCAGCGTGCGACGTGGTGAACGCCGACGCTACGAGCGTCATGGCCGACTGGTCAAAGACATTCCCAGGAATGTGTCAGGCGCGGCCCTGTTTGCGCGCTACCACCCATTCGAGCAGTTGTTCGTCGGTGAGCGCGCGGTCGACTCCCGGAATGCGAGATCGCAGCCGGAGCGCCAGCTGACCGGCGAGCTGCATACGCGCGTGCACCGGCAGCGCGTCTCGGCGTTCGAGGTAGCGCGTGACGACGGTGACTTCGTCGCCACTGATCCCGCCTACATCCCACGCGAGGTTGGGTGGTGCGGCGATGGTCATGGCGCGCGAGATCGAGCGGCCCGACCCCTGGAGCCGCTCCCGAATCACGAGCGTCCCGGCGGCAAGATCACCGAGGCGCTGAGCGTGCTGGGTGACGAAGGCCGAGATGAACCCCACCGGGAAGATGATCGCGGTGAGCAGCATCCACCCGTCGATCAGGCGCAGGAGATTGCGGACAAGGCTTGCCGTGGTGTCGACCGGATCACCGTTGCGCTTCACCACGCGGATGCCCGCCGCGGCCTTTCCGGGCGTACGCCCCTGATTGAACAGCTCAAACAGGATTTGATACCCGAACAGGATCAAAAACACGAGAACGACGAGGAACGCGAGACCGAACCCATTGCTGATACCAGCGGCACTGAACGTGACCGTGACGGCGACGAGCAGGGCGATCTCGATGAAGACGTCGAGCATTCCCGCCAAGAATCGGGAGCCGATCCCCGCGACCACGAGTTCCACGACCACGCCCTCGGGAGTGGTGATTTTCAGGCGGTCATCCAACTCCACCCGTGAACGGTAGACAATCTCAGTATGGATCGCGAGCCGTTCATCGAGGAACGCCAATCACGATGGTCGGAACTCGACGCAATGTTGGCCCGCGGCCGCCAACTTCGGCGCGATCCCGTGCAGCTCCGTCGTTTCGCCGAGCTGTATCGCGCCACCGCGGCCGACTTCGCGATCGCGCGTCGATCGCTTCCGGGTGATCCCATCGTGGGCGCGTTGAGCAAGCGCGTGATCGCGGCGCGTCAACGGCTCAATGGGTTCAATCGCAGTCGCCCCCGCATCGTGCATTTCGTGACGACGGGCTACTGGCGCCGCGTCAGGGAACGGCCGCTCATCTTGCTGGTGGCCTTTCTCTTCTTGATGGTTCCGTGGATCATGGCGTCGGTGTGGGCCACGCGCGAACCCGCGCGCGCCGCGGGCTTGGCACCCGGTTCGGAGTCGGTGATCACGCGCAACCGAGCCGACTTCGGGTTGTCGGCATCCGACAAGGCCGCGGTGTCGTCGGAAATCTTCACGAACAACATTCGCGTCGCGTTCATGGCGTTCGCACTCGGTATGGTCGGCGGGATCGGCGCGCTGTTCCTCCTCGGGTATCAAGGCGTGGTGCTGGGGGCCACCTTCGGCCTCGCGATCCATGTGGGCAACGCGGGGCCGTTGTTCGAGTTCGTGTTCCCGCATGGCGTGCTCGAGCTGAGTTGCATCATTGTGGCCGGTGCCGCCGGGATGCGGATGGGCTGGGCCATCGTTGCACCGGGCTATCGCACTCGTGCAGAGGCGTTGCGAGCGGAAGCCGCAGGTGCGGTCGAGATGGTGGTGGGTACCGCATTGGTATTGGTGTTCTGCGGGATCGTCGAGGGTTCCCTCTCTACCTCCGGCATCGGCATCGGCCCGGGCATCGCCGTCGGGCTGTTCCTCGGCGGCGGATTCTGGACGCTCGTCTTCTGGCGCGGCCGTCCGGAGCGTGACGACCGCGCCGCGCACGCGCTCGTGGCCGAGGCGATCAGCCTGCGACCGCGCCCAATGGGTGCGGCGCTCTAGAGCCGTGCGCGGGTCTTGGCCCGGAGATAGGTCCGAACGCACGCTTCGCTGAGCGCGTCCGGGAGGGCTTCCACCACGGTGGCGCCCGCCCGTTCGAGACTGTGCACCACCAACCGGCGGTGGGCCAGCAAATCGACCGTCGCCGCGGCGCGGTACACGTCGGCCGTGGTCTCGGGCTGGGAGCGGCGGTACGCATCGAGGTCCGGGTCGATCGCGCTGACAACGACCACGGCATGGCGGCGCGCCAATACCGGTACGGCGCGGAGCAGTTCCGACGCGGCGGCGCCGTCGAGGAGATCGGTGAACACCATCACGAGCGCACGCTTGCCTCCACCGACCGAGCGGAAGGCGAGCTCATAGGCCGCGTCGACCGGCGCGGGTTCGAGATCGAAGATGGCGCGCACGATGCCGTCGGCGCCACGCCGGTTCGGATCGGCGCGGCGGCGTACGGTGTCGGCGAACGCGACGACTCCACTGCGATCACCGACCTCGTCGGCCACGTACGCGACCGCGGTGAGCGCATCGAGCGCCGCGTCGAGGCGGGTGCGATCGCGGATAGGCGCGCCCATCAGCCGTCCACTGTCGACGAGACCGATCACGATGCGATCTTGTTCGACGCGATATTGGTTGCTCATCGGCCGACCCTGGCGTTGGGTCGCGGGCCAGTTGACCTGGCGGATGTCGTCATCCGGGAGGTAGTCGCGAATCGACTCGAAGTCGGTGCCGAGACCCAGTGGCCCGCGAGTGATCTCGCCGGAATCGCGGAACAGACCACGGCGCACTGCGGTCGCGATGCGGCGCGCGTTGGGCACGTCGGGGTAGACGACGACCTCCGCGCGGTCGCCGACGCGGCGGTACCACGCGGCGAGGCGCAGCGGCCCGGTGACCCGCAGCGCGACCGGCTGGAGCTCATGACGGCCACGGCGATCCGCCGTCAGCGCCGCGGTGAGTCCTCCGTCCGCCTCGGGCGGCGAGACGTGAACCTCCTCGGCCCGTGGTTGGCGGACTCGGGTGGTCCCAGGCGGCGCGTGCACGATCGTGATAGAGATTGGGGAGGCCTGCCCGCGCACGAGGAGATTCGGCGCGGTGCGCACCGCCGCCGGAATCGGTCGCGCCATCCACGCGTCGGCCACGATCGCGCCGCCCACGAGTACCCCGGCCAGGGTGATCACCGCCCCCGGTAGCGCGATCGCGCTCACGAGGACCGCGGTGATGATCAGTCCGGCGCGCGCGGTCGGCATCACCGGAGCGATGCTCAAGAGGATGATGCCGAGGGCCGCCAGCGCGACCCAGAGGAGGAGCACGCGCTACCTCGGGAC
>JANYLF010000021.1 GCA_025357995.1 Acidimicrobiia bacterium
ATCGTGTGTCCGTGGTGCAACATCGGCCAGCATCAGTTCGCCGAGGCACTGGATCGATCGCCCTACGGCGATCAGATCGAGACCACCTGGCGGGCGTTCCAGCTCGATCCCCGCGCGCCAGCCGAGCCGGTCTCGCTCTTCCATGCGTACAGTCGGAAGTTCGGTGGCGACGAGCGGGCCGAGGCGATCATCACTCGGATCACGGGCGCGGCCGCGGGCGTCGGGCTCGAGCTGCGCCTCGATCAGGCCCTGCGGGTGAACACCTTCGACGCCCACCGGCTCGTGTGGTCGGCCCACGACACCGACCTCCAATGGTCGCTGGAGCGACGGCTCATGGAGGTGTACTTCGTGGAGGGCGGCGACGTGGCCGACCACGCGACGCTCATCGACATCGCCGAGGAGATCGGCTTGGACCCGATCGAGGTCGAGCGCTTCCTGGCGAGTACCGCCGGCGCGACAGAGGTGCTGGCGGAGATCACCGGAGCCATGGACCGCGACGTCACCGCCGTTCCCACATTCTTCATCGCGAGCCAGGTGGGCATCCCCGGCGCGCAAGACGTCGAGACCTTCGAACGAATCATCGATCGCGCGGTGGAACGCCTCGCGGGTTGACGCCTCGCGCACTAGCCGGGGAGCACGTCGCCGAGATCGATGAGCAAGTGATCGGATACGTCGCCGATCTGATCCACGCCCATCTCCCGTTGCGAGAAATACCACTCGCCGTCGTTCCGCGCGAACGTGTCGCGGTACCGGCCGGCCACGATGGGTTGCAGCCTCACGGTGGGCGTGGCCTGAAACACGACGAACGAGGAACGCGCGGTCGCGGAGTCGGCGAGCTCGTCGATGTCGACGATCACGTTGGTGGTGAGGTGACGCGTGAGGAGCGTTCCGTTCGGATGCACCTTGTTCGTATGGGTGTAGAGCTTGGCAACGGCCTCTGCGCCCACGATCGCGCCCGGCATTCCGCGCGTCGTCATTTCACCTTTCGCGAAGAGCGCCCCGATGCCGGCGAAGTCGGCCGCGTCCACGTACTCCGCGTAGCGGTACAGCAGCGCGGTGATGGCGTGATGGCTCGCCCACTCCCCCGCGCTCACGTCAGCCCGCGTTCGAGCTCGCGGGGATTCCCGTCGCCGCGGGTTGCGCCGGCTCCGCGTAGAACTGCGAGTACCACTTGCGGAACTTCAGGATCGGACCGTCGGTATCGGCAAGCGCCGGCACGGGCAAGAAGATCTTGTGTTCCCAGATCGGCGTGTCTTCGCGGATCTGCTTGTTGATCTCCGCGACGAACGCATCGGCGACCGAGGACGTCATCTTCGCGTCGTCGAACTTGCGCACGGTGAAGCTGAACCGCACCTGCGTGGTCTCCTCGTCGATCGGTGTGGTAGCCGCGACGTTGATCGCGTCGACGATGCCGGAGAACCACACCTTCGCCATGCCGGGTCCGTAGTTGTACACGTCGATGCGGCCGTAGGTAATGCCGCGCGGCGTCACGTAACTCTGCTTGGACAACATTGTGGAGAACGGTCCGTTCTGCTCGTAGCTCTCCACCTCTGCGACGTCGTCGGTGCCGTGCACGTACCGGAAGTGCGCAGGATCCACACCGTTCTCGGCCATCTCCTGCGGGACGGTGTGAATGGTGTACGACGAGCGGTAGTAGTCGGTCCACGCGGGATCGCCGACCTCCTCGATGACCGGGATCTCCCATTGGGGCGCGACGCCGTCGGGATGACGCCACGCGAACACCATGCCGTTGCGGACGGCGATCGGATAGCTGCGCAACTGTGCCTTGCGGTTGGTGCGCTCGGAGTAGGGGATGTTGATGCACGCGCCGGCACCGTCGAACGTCCAACCGTGGAACGGACACTCGAGCGCGTCGCCACGGACCTTGCCACCCACGCCGAGGTGCGCGCCGAGGTGCGGGCAGAACGCGTCCTGGAGATGGAACTCCCCGGCATCGTCACGCCAGAGCACGAGGTCGGTGCTCCAGTACTTGAGCGCGGTGACGTCACCCGGCGCGAGCTCATCGGCGTAGGCGACCATGAACCAACCGAAGGGGTGGGGAAACGGGAATTGACGGCTCACGACGGTCCTCCTGACGGAATGAGAACAGATTCTAATTCCGTCCTCACGTCGATGTTCGGGCCGCCGCCGTCAGGTGCCGAAGAGGTCCCGGCGGGGCGCGTCGGTGTAGACGGGATCACGGCCTTGATCGAAGGCCCGGATCGCCTCAGGGAGGTTCTCGGTGAAGCCCAGCATGAGCTGGTTTCGATCCTCGATCTCGATCGCAGCGACGAGACTCGGGTTCTCCAGATTCACCCAGAGGATGTCCTTCGTCATGGCGAGCCCGTACGGGCTGAACTCGCACATGCGCGCCGCGATCGCGAGCACCTCCTCGTGCAGATCGGAGTCCGCGATGACGCGCGACACCAACCCCATTCGGTAGGCCTCCTCGGCGTCGATCCGCCGGCCGGTAAGCAGCATGTCGTTCGAGTGGGCTGCGCCGACGAGGCGCGGGAGCAACCAACTCGCGGCGAGCTCCGTGCTGGTGAGTCCGTTGACGATGCCGGTCGCATTGAAGGTGGCGGTCTCGGACGCGATCCGCATCTCGGCCGCGAGGGTGAGACACATCCCTCCGCCGTAGGCAGGGCCGTTGACCGCACAGATGATCGGTTGCGGCATCCGCCGCATTGTGAGAATGAGTCGCGAGTAGTACCGCATCGACCGTTGCGCGATCCGCCCCACGCTCAAGCCGTCGATGTTGGGGATGATGCCGTAGTCCTTGAGATCGAGACCCGAACAGAACGCGCGACCCGCGCCGGTCAGGATCACGACGCGGGTGTCGTTGTCGGCCGCGATCTCGTTCAGCCGGTCGTCGAGCTCGATCACCAGGTCGATCGACATCGCATTCAACCGCTCAGGACGGTTGAGCGTCATCACCGTCGTGTGCGCCTGCGGCTTCTCCACCAGAACCAGTGCTTCATTCATCATTTCCCTTTCGGATACGGCGCCTCGTCTAGCACTTCGGCCATCGTCACGACGTGGCCTTCGTCGATCGAGCGATGCGCGGCGACACCGACCGCGACCGACGCCAAGCCCTCCTCGACCCCGACCGTCGGCGGGCCGCCGGTGCGAATTGCCCGCAGGAAGTCAAGATGTTCGAGATAGCTCGAACCGTGGTGGAAGCCCTCGTGGGCCACGCGCCCGTCCTGGACGATCTCGCTCCGCACCCCGGCGCGTCCGCCGCGGCGACGCCCGACGCGCAGCTCTCCACTCGGGAGAAACGCCTCGACCTTGCCGAGATGACCGACCACCGCGAGTTCCTCTTGATGCTCGGATCCCTCCGCGAACATGCACAGATCGAGCGACGCGCGCACCCCGTTGTCGTATTCGACGATCACGTAGGCGTTGTCGAGCACGTCGGGCGTCTCGCCGTCGTAACGCTCCTCGAGATGGTTCACGTCTTGGCCCCCGGACGCGAAGACGCGCGCCGGCGCGCTCCCCACAATGTGGTTCATGAGGTCGAAGAAGTGGCAACACTTCTCCACCAAGGTCCCGCCGGTGTTGCGATTGAACCGGTTCCAATCGTCCACCTTCGGAAGGAACGGGAAGCGGTGCTCACGGATCGCGACCATCCGGATGTCTCCGACGGCCCCGCTGCGCACTTCGTCGATCAACCGCGCCACCGAGGGCATGTATCGGTACTCCAGCCCGACCCACACAATCGCGTCGCGCGTGGCGGCCGCATCGACCACCGCGCGACAGTCGGCGATTGTCGTACACAGAGGCTTCTCGACCAGCACGGGGAGTGACGACGCGAGCACGTCGCGTAGCACCGCGGCGTGAGTCATGTTCGGCGTCGCGATCACGACCGCGTCGACCGACCCGGACGCAAGCAGTTCCTCGTGTGACCCGAAGCAGGCGAGCGGCGCGTCGCCGGCGACGAGTCGCGCCCACTCGAGTGACGGCTCGTATGGATCTGCAACCGCCGTCACCACCGCGCCGTCGAGTGCTTGAAGGTTGCGGAAATGCTCGAGCCCCATCATCCCCGCGCCGATGATCCCGTACCGACACTCGTCCATCGGTGCCGTAGGTTACGGCGATGGAAAACCTCGTCGATGCAGGGACTCGCGAGCTCGGAAGCTCCGGCCTGACCGTCGGCCCGCTGGCCTTCGGATGCTGGCGCTTCACCCACGGTCACATCCGCGACGCCCGCACCGCACTCGACGCCGCACTCGCGAACGGCATGCATTTAGTCGACACTGCCGATGTCTACGGACTCGATTGGGGCGGCGCCGGGTTCGGCGCGTGTGAGGCACTCCTCGGACGCGTGCTGAGCGACGCGCCCGAACTGCGCGACCAAATCGTGCTCGCGACCAAAGGCGGAATCCACCCACCCGTGCCGTACGACTCCAGTCCCGACGGATTGCGCCGTGCGTGTGAGGCGTCGTTGCACCGGCTCGAGGTGGAGACGATCGACCTCTACCAAGTCCACCGGCCCGACCTCTTCGCGCACCCGGAGACCGTGGCGGCGACGCTCCTGGCACTGCGCGACGAGGGCAAGATTCGCGCGATCGGGATCTCGAACTACACAGCCGCCCAGCATCACGCCTTGCACGCGTTCCTGGGCGAGGCGCTGGCCACGACCCAACCGCAATACAGTGCCGTCGAGCTCGGGCCGTTGCGCGACGGTACGTTCGATCTCTGTGCGCGCGACGGCGTCACTCCGCTTGCGTGGAGTCCCTTGGCCCGAGGCCGCATCGTGACCGGTGACGGCGTCCGCCCTGAGTTGCTCGCCGTCTTGGACGAGCTCGCCGGCCGTGAGGGCGTGACCCGTGCGAGCGTGGCGATTGCCTTCACGTTGGCGCACCCCACCCGACCGGTTTCCATCGTGGGCAGCCAGAATCCGGATCACCTGCACGCCGCGACCGACGCGCTCCGCGTGCACCTCGACCGCGCCGACTGCTATCGCGTGGTCGTCGCGTCCGAGGGTCAGCCCCTCCCGTGAATGCGGGCGTCCACACTCCACCGCCCGTCGAATACGCGTGGTTCGGCGCGCTGTGCGACGACGACTACGAGTTCCTCGGCGTGGCCGATCCCGCGTTGCGGTCGTCGTGGGAGCACTGCGCCGACATCGTGCGCACCGCCGAACGGGTTGGCTTCGACAACGTGTTGTTGCCGTCCGGGTACGCGCTCGGCATCGACACCCTCGCGTTCGCGAGTGCGATCGCGCCGACCCTCGACCGACTCCGCCTGTTGGTCGCCGTTCGCGCCGGCGAGGTGTGGCCGCCCCAGCTCGCACGGCAACTCGCCACCCTCGACCAGCTGCTCCACGGTCGCCTGACGATCAACATCATCTCGAGTGATCGGCCCGGCGAGACGCTCCACTCCGCCGCGCGCTACCACCGCACCCTCGAAGTGATGCAGATCCTGCGGACGCTGCTCGACGGTCAGCCGGTCGAGCATCACGGCGAGTTCTACGACCTCACGGTCGACCCACCCGCCGCCCGCACCGTGTCCGGCACGTGCCCACCGTTCTACTTCGGTGGCCTCTCCGAGGCGGCCCGTGAGGTCGCGGCTGCCGCGGCCGACGTGTATCTGATGTGGCCCGACACACTCCAGGCGGTCGCCGCGATCATCGACGACGTGCGCGCTCGCGCCACTCGCCACGGCCGCGCCTTGCAGTTCGGCTACCGCGTGCACATCATCGTGCGCGACACCGAGGCCGACGCGCGTGCCGCCGCCGAGCGCCTAGTGAGCCGGCTCGACGACGCGCAGGGTACCACCATCCGCGCGCAATCGCTCGACCACGCGTCGGCGGGGGTCGCGCGCCAGGCCGAGTTGCGCGCCGTCGCCACCGACGACGGGTACGTGGAGGAGAACCTCTGGACCGGGATCGGTCGGGCGCGCAGCGGCTGCGGTGCGGCGATCGTCGGCGATCCCGACCAGGTGCGGGCCAAACTCGCCGCGTATCGAGCGCTCGGCATCGACACGTTCATCCTCTCGGGCTACCCACACCGCGAGGAAGCCGAACGCTTCGGCCAACTCGTGCTCGGCGCCGCGCCGCAGGGTGGGATCTGAATGCGCCGCATGCTGCTCGCGGTCGCGATTGCCGCGACGGCGATCGCGATCACGGTCGCGGTCGCGGGCCAGAACGACGACAGTACGAGCGCGCCTCGCACCGCGGCCCACCCGTCGACGACCTCGTCGTCATCCACGACCACGACGACCACCACGCTGCCCACACCGAGCTCCGACGGACCACTCGCACTCATCCGCACCGTGACCGGCGACATCTCCCCCAAGAGCGTGGTGGCATCCGGACGCGGTCAAGTGTTCGCACAGAACATGATGTACAAGCACACGATCACCGTCTACGACCGTACGGGCACGCTCGTGAAGACGATCCCGGACACGGTGGACCTCGCCGCCTTCGGCATCCCGGGCCATGCGGGCGTTTCTCGCGGCGCGCCGGTCGAAGTGGCTTTCAACCCGGCGGGGACGAAGGCGTACATCTCCAACTACTCGATGTACGGCGCGGGCTTCGGCCCCGAGGGCAACGACAACTGCCACGCCGGCGACGGCACCGACACGAGCTTCGTGTACCGCATCGACATCGCCACCCTCGCGGTCGACGCCGTGATCCCCGTCGGGTCCGTGCCGAAGTACGTGGCGGTGTCGCCCGACGGGAAGTTCCTCGTCGTGAGCAACTGGTGCAGCTACTCCGCGAGCGTGGTAGATCTCGCGACGAATACCGAGATCAAACGCATCCCGCTCGGCCCCTACCCGCGCGGCATCGTGATCACTCCCGACTCGCGCACCGCGTACGTGGCCGTGATGGGCACCTCCAACATCGCGCGCATCGACCTCGCGTCGCTCGGCGTGTCGTGGATCTACAACGTGGGCGCGGGCCCGCGTCACCTCGTGCTCTCACCCGATGGCGCCACGTTGTACGCCACGTTGAACGGCGAAGGTCGTGTGGCCAAGATCGACCCGGTCAACGGCGTCGTCCAGGCAAAGGTGACCACCTGGCGGGCGCCGCGCAGCATGACCATTTCCGCCGATGGCAAGCATCTGTACGTGGTCAACTACGAATCGGGCACGATGAGCAAGCTCGACGCCACCACCATGGCCAAGGTGCAAGACGTGCAGACCGCGTTCCACCCGATCGGGATCACGTACGACCGCGCCACCGGCAACGTCTGGGTCGCCAACTACACCGGCAGCATCATGATCTTTAGGTCCTGACCATGGCGATCCTGCTCGGGCTCTTGGCCGCGGTCGCCTGGGGTACGGGGGATTTTGCGGGCGGCATGGCCACGCGCAAAGCGCCGGAGATGTCGGTCGTGCTCGGCACCGAAGCCGTCGGACTCGTCCTGCTGCTCGGCATCGCGTGCTTCACCAGTGGCAGTCCCACAGGAAGTGACCTCACGCTCGGCTCGCTCGCCGGCATCCTCGGCGTGGGTGGCCTCGTGCTCCTCTACCGCGGTCTCGCGCAGGGTCGCGCCAGCGTGGTCGCGCCGCTCAGCGCAGTCGGCGCCGCGATCCTCCAGGTGGGGTGGGGACTCGCGGGGGGCGAAGACCCCGGTGTGATCGCGCTCATCGGAATCGTGCTCGCACTCGTGGCCATCGGAGTGGTCGCGGGTTCCGCCGAGGAACCCACCGATGCCACGCGCATGAGTCGCACAGCCGAGATCCAATGCGGACTGGGTGCAGCCGTCGGCTTCGGCTTCTACCTCATTCTCATCTCCGAGACTTCCCACGGCGCGGGGCTCTGGACCGCGGTTGCGGCGCGCACCGCGCCGGTGATCGTCCTGCTCGTGGTCTTGGGTGTTCTGCGACGACCCCTCCTGGTGCCGCGGTCGGCCGCGCCGCTCGTCACCCTCTCCGGATTCACCGACGCGAGCGCCAACGCGCTGCTCGTGGTCGCGGTGCGTCAGGGTCTGCTCAGCGTGGTCGCACCCGTGGCCAACCTCTTTCCCGCCGTCACCGTGCTGCTCGCCCGGGCCCTCGGCCACGAGAAGATCGGTCGCCTCCGCCTCGCCGGCCTCGCGCTCGCGGTCGCGAGCCTGGTCCTGATTTCGCTCTGACCCGACCGCGCGGCATGCTGGGGCGATGGAACCATCCCTCTTCGACGACGTGGGTGACGCGCTGCGCGGGATCCTGCCGTCGGAGCTCGGCACGTTGCGGCTCCGCGCCCACCGGTACGGCATCAAGGTCTGGTTCGGCACCGAGAAGCCGACGAAGGAGCACTACGAAGCCCAGGTGGTCGGCGCTCGCGACGTGCCGGGCGCGCGCACGCTCGCCCTCGAAGTGGGGTTCCATTCCGAGCACCCCAAAGTCGCCGACAACGACGCGGTCATCGCACGTCTCACCTCCAGCGAGAAGCAGTGGCGAAAAGAGGTGGGCAAGGAAGCGGAGGTCGCGCCCTTCCTCGGCCGCGCCGACAACTGGCGTCGCGTCTCCGAAACGTGGCTCGACCCCGACCTCGGCGAACCCGGCATCGCGTTCGAGATCGCATCCCGCCTCGTCGACTACATCACCGCGCTCGAACCGCTGGTCCACACGAGCTGACCGCTCGCCCGAGTCGAGCGCGTGACGAGTGTGCGAACAGCGCGCGAACGACCCGACTCGAGCGCGACCGCGGCCGTACCCTCGTCGACATGACCATTCCGTACGCGACATTCACAACGAGACCGCGCAAACGACTTGCGCTCATCGCGCACGACAATCGCAAGCCCGACATGCTGGAGTGGGCGCTCGCGAACCGCGACACGCTGGGCCAACACGAGCTGTACGCGACGGGCACCACCGGACGGTTGGTCGCCGAAGCCCTCGACCTTTCCGTCACGCGATTTCTCAGCGGGCCGTACGGCGGAGATCAGCAAGTCGGCGCCGGTATCGCAGAAGGCCGGCTCGATTGCGTGGTGTTCTTCTGGGATCCGCTGGAGACCCAGCCCCACGACGTCGACGTCAAGGCACTGCTGCGCATCGCCGTCGTCTACGACTGCCCCATCGCCTGGAACCGCGCGACCGCCGACTTCATCCTGTCGAGCCCCCTCATGGCCGGCATCTACGAACGCGGCCCCCGAGCCGAAGCCAACACCGGCTGACGATCCGACCGCGCATGCGTCGGCGTACGCTGAGCGTGTGCGCTCGATGCGAAGGCCAATAGAGCTTTCCGTCTTGGCGCTCACCGCTGGCCTCGGAGCGGCTCCAGGGATCGCGTGGGCAGTCGGGGATCAGAGTGAGAGCGCAGCAGCCGACGACCGGGCCATTCAACCTCTGAAGATCCCGACATTGACATGGTGGCTTTTGGGCATCGGCTCGCTGATCGCACTCGGCCTCGCGTTCCTCCGCGTCTTGCGCACAGTTCGTTCAGATTCTTGCTCGGTCGTGTGGCTTGTCGCACTGGGCGCGTTCGCGACCGTGGGCGGTGGGGTCGGACTCGGATATCGGATTGCCACCGCGAGGGTCACGGGCGCAAACATCGGCTACGGCATCTTCATGATCTTCGTCGGCCCGATGTTGCTTGCCACTCTGCTCTTCGCCATCGGAGCCTTGGTGCGCGCCTGGCAGCTCCAACGACGCCCCCCGTTCTCCACCTGAACCACTCCCTGCGCGCGGGAGTGAGCTCATCAAGCCGTATCCCATCAGCCCAACCCCGACCCCGACGATCGGACCAGGCCGACCCCGTAAGAACGAGCGCACGTGTGAAATCACATGCCGGGCGCGAGGTTGTCGGGCATGAAGAACCAAGCGAGCGTCACGATCAAGAGGTAGAGAGCCGCCAGCATGGCGACTGTCCAGAGTGCCCACTTCGCGATCGTCCAATGCGGACGCGTGGTGTTCACAACGAGAACTTCGGGCAGGTCGGATCGGTCCACCGTCGGAGGCTATGCCGGTTCCCGGATCAGGAGAGTCGTGGCTCACTTTGCATCGTCGGGCTCGCTGATCTCAGGGATGGCTCGGCCGCGGTACCAGTTCGACCGCCGGTAAATCCACATGCCGCCGCCAATGACCGCGCCCCAGAGCGCGCCTACTGCCCAAGTAGTGCCCCATACAACCTGACCCAACATCGTGACGACCATGCCGCCCATGCCGATAAGCCCACGGCTGTCGACATCGCCCGCCCTAGCCTTCGGGACGTGATCGGCTGGATCGTGGACTTGCTACCGAAGCGGCTTTGGCGGCCGGCGAACTTGCACTTCGGCTACCGGCTCCACTTCTGCGTCGGTGGCGGGGACGGGCACTCGGTTCGCACGGTCGAGTGGAACGGCCGCCAGATCGCACACGGTCGCCGGTACTTCGACCCCGGGACGATCTGACGACCGCGCTTACGCCTCGACCACCCCTGCGGGGCAGGACACGCCGGTGCCACCGAGGCCGCAGTAGCCGCCGGGGTTCTTCGCCAGGTACTGCTGGTGGTAGTCCTCGGCGAAATAGAACTCGGGGGCCGCGATGATCTCGGTCGTGATCTCGCCGTAGCCCGCGGCCGTCAGCCGTTCCTGGAACATCGCACGAGAAGCCTCGGCCGCGCCACGTTGCGCGTCCGAGTACCAGTAGATGCCGGATCGATACTGCGTGCCGACGTCGTTGCCTTGACGCATCCCCTGGGTGGGGTTGTGCGACTCCCAGAACGTGCGCAGCAACTCGTCGTACGTGACGACGGTCGGATCGAACACCACGAGCACGGCCTCGGTGTGACCGGTGCGACCGCTGCAGACCTCTTCGTAGGTCGCGTTCGGCGTGATGCCCGCGGCGTAACCCACCGCGGTCGTGTACACGCCGGGGAGCTGCCAGAAGACGCGCTCGGCGCCCCAGAAACACCCGAGCGCGAACATCGCGGTTTCGAGGCCCTCAGGGTAGGGACCGCGGAGTGGGTGAAAGTTCACGAAGTGCTTTGCTGCGACCGCCATCTCGGCGTCGCGGCCGGGAAGGGCGCGGGACGGGTCCACCATCGACCTCTTTTCGGGATTGCGGAATCGGAACACCATGACGGAAATCCTTTCGACACCATCATTGTCTCCCGTAACGAACCGGCGCGACGGGAGACAATGATGGCGTCGAAAGGAATTCAGGCATGGTGTTCCGATTCCGCAATCCCGAAAAGAGTTCGATGGTGGACCCGTCCCGCGCCCTTTCCGGCCGCGACGCCGAAATGGCAGTCGCGGCACAGCACTTCGTGAACTTCCATCCGCTGCGCGGCCCCTACCCCGAGGGCTTCGAGACCGCGATGTTCGCGCTCGGATGTTTCTGGGGCGCCGAGCGCGTCTTCTGGCAGCTCCCCGGCGTGCAC